>JAEDOE010000023.1 GCA_016302095.1 Anaerovibrio sp.
TCCTTTACCATAACAATCCCCCATTTTCTATAATACACACAGAAGCCGCAGCCCCTTTATGAGATGAATATTCAATGGATAATTATTATTAATAACTATTATCTCATATTTGAATTTTATTTCGATTGCACATTGTAAAAATCCAACCGCAACAAAATTTCATCTACACACATATATTACCCCATCAAATTCAAGAAGTCAATAAAAATAATATGAAAAACGAGATTTTTCTTCCCCACTACTACAAATACACCATTTATCCCTTGGAAATACGACAAACTCACTAGGTTTTCATTGCGAATTACCACCCATAAACTTATTTTCATACAATTTCCAAACATGTACATTATTTCTTAGAACATGAAAAAATGCTCAAATCATCCGTTTCCAGACAATTTGAGCATTTTTTACGCATCATCACGTATCATTACGCATCATCTGCAAATGACCTGCCAATCATTTGCCAGCCAATAAAAGCCATTATCACAAAGCTAATCAGAAGGTAGCCACAACTGCGCCGTTATACTTTTCCTCGATGAACTTCTTTACCTTCTCGGACTGCAGAGCCTTGATCAGTGCCTTGATCTCAGGACGCTCCTCGTCACCATTGCGCACAGCGACGATATTTACATAAGGAGAAGTGGCATCCTCGATGAACAGGCTGTCCTTGACAGGATTCAGCTGCACCTGCATAGCGAAGTTGCTGTTGATAACTGCCAGGTCAACATCATCAATGGCACGAGGTACCTGGGCTGCCTCCAGCTCCTGGAACTTCAGGTTCTTGGTATTCTCCACTACATCCTGAACGGTGGAAGCGATGTTGGTATCATCCTTCAGCTTGATGAGGCCTGCCTTGCTCAGGAGAATCAGGGCACGGCCGCCGTTGGTAGGGTCGTTAGGAATAGCCACGGAGGCACCATCCTGAACCTCTGCCAGGCTCTTTACCTTGTGGGAATAAATACCCATCGGCTCAATGTGGATACCGGCAGCATTGGCAACCTTTACCTCAGGATGCTCCTTGATGAAGTTCTCCAGATAAGGTGCATGCTGGAAGTAGTTGGCATCCAGCTCCTTGTCGTTCAGTGCCAGGTTAGGCTGTACATAATCATTGAACTCCACAATCTGCAAATCAATATTCTGTGCCTTCAGGTCATCCTTGATCTGCTCCAGCACCTCGGCATGAGGTACGGCAGTAGCGCCCACCTTCAGCACCTTGGTCTCACTGGCAGCCTGCTTGTCACTGCCGCAGCCGGCAAAAGCCAGTACTGCCACAGCCAGGGCTGCCAAAACTGCTAACAATTTCTTCATAAACAATTCCCCCTTAACAATTTAATAAAAAATTATAAATTCCTCCTATGAGGCAATGAACAAAATTTCTCTGCAAAGCACTGCCATTTTGCCAATTCATTGTACAAATTTGCCAAAATGCCGTACTTTTTCGTTCCGGTGAAGCAAGCCGGCTGACTACCGCTTGTCCAGCTTCTTTGCCAGGGCATTGCCGGCAAACTGCACTACCTGTACCATGACAATCAGCACCACCACGGTAGCAATCATGATATCAGGCCGGAAACGCTGGTAGCCATAGCGGATAGCCAGATCGCCCAGGCCGCCGCCGCCAATGGCACCTGCCATAGCTGACTCGCCCACCAGGCTGATGACCACCGTGGTCAGCTGGGCCACGATATTCGGCATAGCCTCCGGCAAAAGCACCCTGGTAATAATCTGCATCGGCGTAGCCCCCATGGACTGGGCTGCCTCTACGATGCCCTCCGGGATTTCCCTCAGGGAAGTCTCCACCTGACGGCCGATAAACGGCACAGAAGCCAATACCAGAGGCACCATGGCTGCCGTAGTGCCGATAGAGCTGCCCACAATCAACCGGGTCAGCGGAATAATCGCCACCATGAGGATGACAAAAGGAATGGAACGCACTGCATTAACCACAGCTCCCAGAGCCTTGTTCAGCACCAGGCACTCCAAAATCTGATTTTTATTGGTGGTGTGCAGCAGCACTCCCAAAGGAATACCGATAATAGTAGCAATCAGCATGGATACCGCCACCATGTAGACGGTCTCTCCCAAAGCCTTACTGATGAGCGGAATCATGTCTGCTGACATAGCCAATCACCTCCACCTTCAGATTTTGTTTCTGCACATATTCCAGTGCCTCCTGAATTTCCAGCTGCCGGCCGTCCAGGCTGATAATCAGCCGTCCGAAAGGCACGCCCTTGATATCATCCAGGCTGCCGAAAAGAATGCCCACATTCAAATCAAAATTCTTGATGAGCCTGCTGATAACCGGCTCATTGGCAGCTTCCCCGATAAATGTAATCCTGATCAGCAGGATGCTGCCGCTGAACTGCTCCTGATGCACTTCCCGCTCCCGGAAGCCTACAGGCAAATCATTGCTGAGAAGCACGCTGATAAACTCCTTGGTAATAGGCTGCTGGGGATTGGTAAACACCTCCAGCACCTTGCCCTTCTCGGCAATCACGCCCTTGTCAATAACAGCCACCTTGTCGCAGATATCCTTGATAACCTGCATCTCATGGGTGATGACCACCACCGTCAGCTTCAGCTTGGCATTGATATCCCTGATAAGCTGCAAAATTGCCTTGGTGGTCTGAGGGTCCAGTGCCGAGGTAGCCTCATCGCAGAGCAGAATCTTCGGCTCGCTGGCCAGCGCCCTGGCAATGCCCACCCGCTGCTTCTGTCCGCCGGACAGCTGGCTTGGATACTGGCTTGCCTTGTCAGCCAGGCCTACCAGCTCCAAAAGCTCCGTTACCTTCTTGTCAATCTTCTCCTTCGGGGTATTCACCAGCCGCAGGGGAAAGGCCACATTCTCATACACGGTAGCCGAGGACAGCAGGTTAAAATGCTGAAAAATCATGCCGATGCTTTTCCTCGCCTGCCGCAGCTGGCTCTCGCTCATGGCTGTAATATCCTGACCGTCCACTGTCACCCTGCCGCTAGTCGGCCGCTCCAAAAGATTGATGCAGCGTACCAGGGTAGACTTGCCGGCACCGCTGAGGCCGATGATGCCATATATCTCGCCTCTGTTGATATGCAGGCTGATATCCTTGATGGCTCTCACTGGCCCCGAGGGACTGTCATAGATTTTCTCAATATGGGATAAATCAATCACAGGCTTCAACTCCTAAAACATTGTTTTCCTGTATGTTTTGTATAATAGCATATTTTCCTCCTTAGGTCAAGAGTTAATTAACTACTATTTCAATATGTAAAATAACTTTCACAAACCAAAAGCATACAATACATATTATACCGATTTTTCAGCCAAAAGAAAACAAAAAAAGACTGTTATCTCCAAAAAGAAATAACAGCTTTTTTGCACATTTATGATAGCCAGCCCCTGCATCCTGTAAGGATGACGGGCAATCACCTCCGCTGATTCCATGCTTTACCAGAATGAGCAATCACACCTGCTGCCGCCACCATGTCCAGCTCATCATCAGCCAGCTGCTGCTTTTCATCATACTTTGCCATCAGCCTTTCCTTCAGGCTTGCCTGAACCTTGGAAAACTTACTGAAATCCACCTTCGGTTCCATCGTCTTCACCTCACTTCATTATGCTTATCACAAGATGCTTGTAATGCTCTTTGTCATTTATACGCGCAGAAACGAAAAGCATTACAAAAAATCTCAAAAAATCTTGGAAACTTACCCGAAATTCCCGGATTTTTTTACAGGGTGTAACCGCTGCCCTCCAAAAGCTTTTTCAATTTGTCCAAGGCCCTGTGCAGGACCACTCCCACATTGTTGGCGGTCATGTCCTCCAGCTCGGCAATTTCCTTGTTGCTGATGCCGGTAAAGTATTTCAGTGAAACCACCCGCCGCTCCCTGTCATTAAGCTTGTCCAGAGCCAGCAGCAGCTGGCTGTCGCCTTCATCCGACAAAACCTGCTGCTCCGGCGTTTTCCTGCCATCAGCCGGCTCAAAAAACTCCTCCCATGCCGCCTCATTCAGCTGCTTGTTTTTCCTGAACAGGCTGTTCATCTCATTGAGGGCAATGCGGAAAATCCAGGTGGAAAAAGCTCCCTTGCCGCTGTCATAATCCCCCAGCTTCACAAATACCTTTTCAAAGGTAATGCTGATAATATCATCCGCCTGCTCCGTATTTTTTACCTTGGCAAAAATAAAATTATAAACCCGCGGAAAAAAATAATCATACAGCTCGCTAAAGGCTTCCTTATCGTATCTTGCCCGCTCTGCCAGCTCATTATAATAACCACTCCTGCGCTCTGCAACGCTCTCCTGCATATCCAGCATATAAACTCCTCCTATGCCATCTGACGCTTCGCCAGCTGCGCAAACATGCCATCCATCTCCATCAGCTCATCAAAGCTGCCCTGCTCTGCCACCCTGCCATCATCAATCACCACAATCCGCTCCGCTTCCCTGATGGTGCTAAGCCTGTGGGCAATCACAATCCTGGTAGCCTTCATGCGGTTCAGGCTTTCTGTCACAATCGCCTGAGTCCTGTTATCCAGGGCGCTGGTGGCCTCATCCAGCATAATGATGGCAGGCCGCCCGGCAATAGCCCGGGCAATCAGGATGCGCTGCCGCTGGCCGCCGGAAATATTGCCGCTGCCCTCGCTGATAACCGTGTGCATCCCCATAGGCATGGCACGGATATCCTCTGCAATCCCTGCCAGCTCCGCCGCTTCCCAGGCATCCTCCATAGTCAGTGGCGAGGTTCCTACTATATTTGTATATATATCCCCCGTCATCAGCTGGCCATTCTGCAGCACCACCCCCAGCTGGCAGCGTACAGAAGCCAGATTCAGCTCCTGCATATCCTGATAATCATAGTATATTACACCGCGCTTGGGCGTTTCCATGCCCAGCAGCAATCTCAGCAAAGTTGATTTGCCGCAGCCTGACTTGCCCACGATAGCCACATTTTCCCCGGCACGGATATCCAGGCTGATATCCTTCAGCACATCAGGCATATCATCACCATAGCTGAAAGTAAGATGCTCAATCCTGACCGCCCCGGTCAGCACATCCGCATCCAGCTTGTCCTCCGTCACCTCCGGCACCTCCTCCAGGATAGGCCGCAGGTTGTCCACATGAGGCTTGATGGTGAAGAACTGCGCCACCAGCGGCACTATCCCCACAACCGTACCATTAAAGGAAGAAAATGCCGCCTGAAAAGCCAGGAACTGAGGATAGCTGATATGCTGCACCACCTGCCCTGCAGCAGTGGTTTCCTGCATGCCGTACATGGCAGTATAGTATAAAAGCATATTCAGGATAAAGGGCTGCACCGCCCCGATAATGCCGTTATAATTGCCCTGCCAGCGGAGCTTCATCTTCCATTTCCATTCCACGCCAAATACCTTTGACCAGAGATAAAAGGCCTGCGCTTCTGCACCATGCACCCGGAACTTTGCCAGCCCGGTAAAAATCTGCTGCAAAAGCCCTGCTGTCTGATTGGACGCCTGCAGCATTTCCCTCTGAAAATTAATCAGACGGCGATAGATAAATGCCACCACCACCAGATAAACAGCCCAGACTGCCAGTGCCTCCAGGGTAAGCTTCCAGCTATACCACAGCATCAGCCCTATGCTCCAAAAGGAAAAGACAAAGTTGAAAATCTGCCCCACAAACTGCCCTGTAGCCATGGATTTGATTGCCTCAATACCATTCATGCGCTGCAAAAGCTCGCCTGTTTCAAACCGCCGGAAAAATTTTGCCGGCAGCTGCAAAAGCCTGCCCCAGAGAGCGGCTTCCACCGACATATCAAGATGATTGGTAATGCGCAGCACCGCAATAGAGCGCACCAGGGAAAGAGCTGACGTAGTAAAGCCCGTAATCAGCATAATCTGGGTAACTGCCGCCAGTCCCACATGGTCCCGGATGGGAATAATATCGCTAAAGACAGTCTCCGTAATAATAGGGGAAACCAGCGGAATAATGCCAGCCACCAGGCTGCACAGGATAATCGCCTGATAGTCGCGCTTCCAGCAGTGCCTGAACATGAATATCAGCAAATCCCTGACCTTCAGCCTTCTGGCCGGAAACCCGGCATAGCACTGAAAACCGTCACCATCTATAGAAGCCGCCAAACTGCTGTCGACCGGCACCCCCTCCGGGTGGTCATAAGTGTACATCTTATAGGAGCTTTCACTCTCCGGCACCAGTGCCGCCAGCTCCTTTGCCTCTCCCGCATAGCCAAGCAGCACGCCGCAATCCTTTTTGTACCAGTCATCTGACAGGCTCACCAGACGCATGGTCATATTGCCCTTCTGCATAAGCCTCTTTATCAGCCCCAGCTGATCCAGCTTGCCAGCCAGCTCAGGGCTGATATGAATATTTTCCAGGGGCATCCCCAACGCCTTTGCCACCATGCGAATAACAAAAGCTGCACGCTCCTGCTGCTTTCCTTCTTCCTCCTTGCGCTCCACAACCTCCTTTTGCAGAAGATTGTTAATAGACACATCCACCAGCTGCTGCCTGTAATCCGCCGCCTTATCAAGCCTGGCTTCCTTGTCATGCTGCAGCAGATCAAAATGCCTGCGCAGCCTGCCAGCCAGCACCTTCTGCCGGTCCTGCCACAGACGCAGCAGCTCCTCATATTTCATAGAGGATATCTTTTCCTGCATACCCTCCCAGTAGGCAAGAGCTTCCCGGCTTTTCAATGCCTCCCGGCTGATAAAGGAAATGTCGAACAACTTTCTATACCAATGACTGAGCAAATGTCCAAGTTCCTGCTCGTTATAATCAGTAGGATTGGCAGGGCACAAGCTGCTTTCCTCCACAGCATACACATATATGCTTATCCTGTCATCATTGAGCAGAAAAACAGGCTCCCCGGCGCGCAGCTCCATCAAAAACAGCTGCCTGCCGGTCCTGGCATCCTCTGCGTAAAGCTCGCAAAAGCCCGACTGCACACGCATCAGCTCAAACTGCCCTGACAGCCCCATGCGTTCACCTGGATAAATACTAAGTCCAACTTCCATGCCCGGCATTTACTCACCTCCCACTGACTGCTCATTTTCTGCCACCCTCTGCTGCTCCATAATCAGGTTGTAATAAGCTCCCTGCTGCCCAAATAATTCCTCATGAGTGCCGCGCTCCACAATCTTTCCCTGCTCCAGCACAATAATCTCATCACAATCCCGGATAGTGCTGAGACGATGGGCAATCACCAGACAGGAGCAGCCCCGGCGGCGGATATTCTGCATGATTTCCGCCTCAGTGAGAGGGTCCAGGGCACTGGTTGCCTCATCCAGCACCAGGAAGCTTGGATTGCCTGCCAAAGCCCTGGCAATCTCCAGCCGCTGCCGCTGGCCGCCGCTGAAATTCCTGCCTCCCTCATCCACATGTGCCTCATAGCTGCCATTCAGCTGCACTATATCCTGATGGATGCAGGCATCCCTTGCCGCCCGGATCACATCATCCCGGCTGATGGCAGCATCAAACATGCTGATATTCTCGCGCACCGTGCCGCTCATCAGGAAAACCTCCTGGTCCACAGAAGACACCGAATTCACAATCACCCTGCGGGGAATCCTTTCCCGCTCCATGCCATCAAAGAGGATTTTCCCCTCCCACTGCTCATAGAGGCCTGTCACCACCCTGCCCAGGGTAGACTTGCCGCTGCCGGAAGTGCCCACCAGTGCCACCCACCGCCCAGGCTCTATAGTCAGGCTCATATTCTGCAAAAGAGGTGCCGCCAGACGGCTGTAGCCGAAAGAAATATCCTTCAGCTCCACCCTGCCCTTCAATACCTTGAACGGACAGTCAGGCTCCTCCTCCTGATAATTCAGCCTGTCAATCTCGTATTTTCGCACATCGTTCAGCCTCTGCATCTGCATTTCCGTAGACTGCAGCTCCTGTCCCAGCCCCACCAGATTGTTAAAAGGAGTCTGGAAATTGCCCATCAGGCTTTGAAATGCCATGAATATACCGGCTGTCATCACCCCTTCCATAATGGAAAAGCCGCCGATGGTCATGATAAGGGCACTATTCAGTCCGCTCATCAGCATGGGAATCATATTGACGCTCTGGCTCAAAAGGGCAATCTCCTGGGAACTTGCCAGCACCTTGGCATGGTAGCCTGCCACCTTGCCAAAAAAATCCGCCTCGTTGCCGTTTGCCTTGATGGTCTCAATCATCTGCAAGCCGTTCATGGAGTTGCCATAGGCCTTGCCTGACTCCTGCTGCACCCGCATGGACAAATCCGTCATGCGCCGCCGGAGATAAAAGAAAACCCCCAAATCCACCAGGCTGAAGCTGACACCGATCACTGTCAGGCTGGGACTGTATTCGTACAGCAAAAACAGGAAAAATAGTGCCGTAAAGAAATCCAGCAGGCAGGTAGCCGCCGAGCCGCTCAAAACAGCTGCAATAGACTCCGTGAAGCTGGCACGGGAAGCAATCTCCCCGGCAAAACGCTGCTGAAAAAAATCCATGGGCAGCTTCAGAAGATGCCAGAAAAAACTGCTGGAATCCGCCAGGGTAATCTTCTCCTGCCACCTGGTCAGGCACCAGCTGCGCATAAAGGAAAGAATGCCGCTCAGTACAAAGGACAAGGTCATGGCCAGCATGAGATTTACCATCCAGTCAGGATGCTTGCCGGTCAGGATATCATCCAGAAAAATCTGGCTCATGACAGGAGATGCCAGCTGGAAAACCAGCATCCCCAGCCCGATCAGCAGCACAAAGAGCACCGCCCACTTGTCCTGCCAGAGCTTGCTGCCCACATCCTTCAGCACGTTGTAGCGGTGTCCCATGGGCTGGAAATTCTCCCCTGGGCGTATTTCCATGGCAATACCCGTATAGGAGCCCTTAAACTCAGCCCAGCCTACAGTACGCCTGCCTATAGCAGGGTCATTCAGGTACACCCTGTCCCCCTTGATGCCCTCCAGCACCACAAAATGATTAAACTCCCAGTGAATAATCAGGGGATATTTTTCCTCCCGCAGCTGGTCTGCCATCATGCGATAGCCTGCCGCCTCACAGCCCAGCTTCCTGGATGCCTTCAATACATTGCTTGCCTTGGAACCATCCCGGTTCACACCGCATTCCTGCCGGAGCTTTTCCAGGGGAATCCACATGCCGTAATGTGCCAGCACCATGGCAAGGGAAGCAGCACCGCACTCGGTAGCCTCCATCTGGAGAATAACTGGCACCTTGACGCGGCTCCCCTTATCCCCTGCCAGCTTTTCAGACAGAGCATCCTTTATCTCCTGCCAAAAACTAAAACTCTTTTTCATGGCCATCACCTGTTTCTCAGCCACTGGCTGGCCTTGTAGAATACTTTTTCAATAGGCGCCTTACGGTCAATAATCACGCTGCCTGTCACATAGGTACCTGCCGTCACGGGCTTGTGCTCCCCTACAATGGAGGTCCAGAGATACCCCGACGCATCATTTTCATTTTTTACCAGGTCAAACCGCACCTCCACCACGGAATTCTGCACCTGCTGCAAAATAGTCTGGGCCAGCTGTGCATTGCCAAGATTGCGCACCATGGATGCCTGGTCCACAGGATAGTCCGACACAGAACGCACTACCCCCAGCAGGCTGCCTGTCTGGCTGGTATCAGCCCCGTTAGGTGCCAGCTGGATGCTCATGCCCGGCTCCAGCCTCTTGCCCTTGTCCACTGAAACATACATGATGCCGGTCAGATCACTGCGGTTTTCATCCAGCCGGATAGCGCAGATCTCATCACCTGCCCTGACCACAGTTCCCTCATCGGCCAAAAGCTCTGTTACCACCCCTGTATAAGGGCTGTAAATCTGCTCGTTGACCGCCTCCGCCGTACGCTTGGCATCATGGGCATTTACCCTCTGCTCCACATCGTTGCGGTTCGCCCCCAGATCGATGCTGTTCCTGACAGCGATGGTATCCATAGTCATGTTCACCTGGTCTATCTGGGCAATCTGCTGATTTTTCTTTACCCTTGCCCCCTTATTTATGTACAGCCTGTTCACCTGGCCGGTATTGATGACAGTCACCTTCCTGACACCGCCGGCATCCGTAATCAGGCCATAGCCATCAGCCTTGACTGTAAAGGAGCCCATAATAGACCAAAGCACAACGCCTGCCAGAAGCAGCAGGATAGCAGACAGGCCTATCCAGCCGATAGGATTGGTTACATGGAGCAGGGTATCCA
>JAEDOE010000343.1 GCA_016302095.1 Anaerovibrio sp.
AAAAAAAACACGACCGCACATCCCTGCACGGTCGCTGATTTTATTTGATACTGCTATACAAGTAAAACTCAGATACCAGCCTGCTCCTTCAAAGCATCTGCCTTGTCAGTATGCTCCCAAGGCAGGTCGATGTCGGTACGGCCGAAATGACCATAGGCGGCAGTCTGGGCATAGATAGGACGGCGCAAATCCAGCATCCTGATGATACCGGCCGGGCGCAGGTCGAAATTCTTCTGTACCAGCTCCTCCAGCACCCGGTCATCCACCTTGCCAGTACCAAAGGTATCAACCATGATGGACACAGGGGTAGCCACGCCGATAGCATAAGCAAGCTGCACTTCGGCACGCTCTGCCAGGCCGGCAGCCACGATATTCTTTGCCACATAACGGGCAGCATAAGCGCCGGAGCGGTCAACCTTCGTTGGATCCTTGCCGGAGAAAGCACCGCCGCCATGACGAGCCATGCCGCCATAGGTATCCACGATAATCTTGCGGCCTGTCAGCCCGCAGTCACCCTGAGGGCCGCCGATAACGAACTTGCCGGTAGGGTTGATGAAATACTTGGTCTCCTCGCTAAGAAGCTCCGCAGGAATTACGGCATTGATGACATGCTCAATCAAATCCTTGCGAATCTGGTCAAGGGTGACGTTCTCATCATGCTGGGTGGAGATAACGATGGTATCGATAGCTACAGGCTTGCCGTTCTCATAGGCAACAGTTACCTGAGTCTTGCCATCCGGGCGAAGATACGGCAGGGTGCCGTTCTTACGCACCTCGGTCAGGCGGCGTGCCAGGCGATGTGCCAGCGCGATTGGCAGCGGCAGGAACTCGGGCGTCTCATTGGTAGCATAGCCGAACATCATGCCCTGGTCACCGGCACCGGTAGCCTCTGCCTCGTCCAGGTCACCTTCCCTTGCCTCCAGAGCCTTGTCAACGCCCTGGGCAATATCAGGCGACTGCTCATCCAGGGAAATCAAAACACCGCAGGTATCAGCATCAAAACCGAACTTGGCACGGGTATAGCCGATCTTGCGGATGGTCTCCCTGGCAATCTTGGCAATATCCACATAGCACTTGGTAGAAATCTCACCGGCAATATGAGCCTGACCGGTAGTCACCAAGGTCTCGCAGGCCACGCGGCCATAAGGATCCTTTGCCAGAATCGCATCAAGAATGCTGTCAGAAATCTGGTCTGCAATCTTATCAGGATGCCCCTCAGTAACAGACTCAGAAGTAAACAATAAACGTTTTGCCATAAAAAATGCCTCCTCTTTCATTAAAGAAATAAAATTTAATGAAAATGAAATATGAAGCCATACAGTAATTTATCTCTAGCTTGTCAGCTTAGCAACTTATCCGTTCAGGGATACACACAGCCCTGTTTTAGATAATAAAAAAAACTCTCCACAATGAGAGAGTTCACATTTCTCTCATCTTTCAGGCACAGCCTACAGGAATTAGCACCGTTTCGTCCACTCACATGGACAATGGTTGCCGCGGCTTCATAGGGCCAGTCCCTCCACCGCTCTGGATGAGTTCATATTTCGTTGTCCGCTCCGTAGAGCATGAATACATGATACATTAAATCAGCCATCTTGTCAATAGGTAAACCCAAAAATGCAAATATCTTAAACAATAAAAAAGATGGTTCTGACGTACAGCACATGCAAAATGTATAGCATGTACATCAAAACCATCTTTTTATTTTATTGGACTTTATTTGACTTTATTGGATTTTACTTTACTTTAGGTTTTAACTTCCGCTTGGAATTTACGACCTAGAACCTACGGAGAAATTTTCCTCAAAAGCTAACCTCTATCCTACTGATAGCATGGCTGCGGCTAAACAGCAGCTCACTGCACTCCCGTGGCAGCACGCCGCCATCAAATTCCTGTACAGTGCCATCTGCCATGCTGACAGCCAGCTTCTTTGCACCATGGCGGTAGCTGACAGGCACGCCGCACCAGCTAAAGCTCAGACCGGCCTCCCCAAGCTCGGCATCCGGCAGAAGCTGCGGCATAAATACGGCACAGCCTGCCTCAATGCTGATTCCCAGCTCGCCCCAGCGGGTAAGGATTTCCTCCTTCACCTGGCCGGTCATGCCCG
>JAEDOE010000344.1 GCA_016302095.1 Anaerovibrio sp.
GTATTCTTTTTTTGCTGCTCATACCTTAAAATCCCTCCCTGCTGACGGATGTACCACGAACAACCTCGATGCCACCCGATCTGGGAGCTGAAACTGCCGGAGCTACAGGAGCTGCAGCCGGAGCCACTGCTGATCTGGCAGCAGGTGCCGGAGCTGCAGCCTTTGGAGATGAAGAACCTGCTGAAGCCGTCTTGACTGTAGAATAATGTACGTGCTTCGTGTCTATCACAAACTTGTCACGCGGCTTGTAAGGCCTGAGCATCAGGTAAACGGTACCTTCCTGAGCCTCCGTCACTAACTTCATGGCATCAGCCGGAGCAAGTGCCAAGGTTGCAGTAGCCAGCTTTTCGATGGCTTTCGAGGCCGAACTCGATTTGCCATCGCCATCCTTCTCAGACTTTCCATCCTGGCTGCTATTGCTCCCAGATTTATCAGCACTGCCACTATCTGCTGCCTGCCCCACAATCTTATTGATTGCCATCAACTGTACATCCTGCAACAGAATATGTCCTGTCATCTTATTGTCGCCCTTGGCAATAATCATGACATCTACATAATCTCCCGGCTTAGCAAAACCTGCCACACCAGTCACATCCGTAACAGCGATGGACACAGCACGGCATTCTGGCGGTATACTGCCCGTAAACCCTGCCATTGCCATATCCGACAGCACCTTCCTGCCGGAGATGACATCATCCTTCATAATCTGAACCTTAGCAGGCTTATTCACCACATCCATCACGCTGCTCACCGCATCCGACGGTACAAGATGGGCAGGCATCTCCCGCACCTCCAGCATAGCTTCCTTGATGACGGTTTTTGGTGCAATATCCTGCTTCGCCACCACCACATGCACCATGTTTACCGACTCAGTTTCCTTGACAGCTTCCCTGCCGCTCAGAGAGAAAAACACCAATACCCCCAACAAAATGCTCGCAGCCCCTGCCAACATAATCCAATGCCGGTAAGTAATCTTTTCCAAAGCCTCTTTAAAAACCTTGGAAAATTTCGTAGCCATATTCATCATCCCTTTTTTTACCATACTTTATGCCTTGCGTCATTCTCTTTCGCATACATCCACGCATATCGCTGCCGGACACCTGCCCACAGCGATTTGACGATAAGAACAATGTCGCAAAACACGATTTTGGCACCCTGCCGCCCTCCTCCGGACGCCCCTGTTGCAAAAGTGCTTCAAAAATCTCTCAGTATGCTCTATAATATTCTTGATTATATAATATAATATAAGTTTTTTCAAGATATGTAAAGGGACTAATATCCCATATAAAAAATATTCAAAGGAGTATGAAATAATGACAAATTCAGTTTTTACAATAATCCTGATTTTTTTCATCCTGAATGTAGGACTTTTATCCAAATGGCTCAGCTACCTATTTCAGGAAAATTCCAAGGAACTGAGCTTCCCGGCGGAGCTTGGATACAGCTGGCTGGCAAGAGCAGTGAAAATATTGCTTTTGTCTATTCCTGTCTGGCTGGCAGCAGCCTGTACTGCCGGCAGCAGCAACGCAGGCAGCTCAGCAGCGGAAGCCCTGTTTTTTGCCATCTATACCGTCTTTCTGCTTACCATGCTTTGCAGCGACATTGAGCAGCAGATTATTTTTGACAAACAGCTTGCCCTTTTTGCTATGTTCGGCCTGCTGCGCAGCCTGCTATTTAGCCTGCCCTGGGAACAGCATCTCCTGGCCGCCCTGGCAGGTGGCCTGAGCTTTTTGCTGCTGGCCATCCTCACCCGGGGTGGCATAGGTGGCGGGGACATCAAGCTGATTGCCGCCCTGGGGCTATGGCTGGGAGGCGAAGCCCTGAAGCTGACAGCCCTCGGCGGAATCATTATCGGCGGACTCTGGGCTTTGGGGGCAATTGCAGTCAAAAAAAAGAAGCGCACGGACTTTATTCCCTACGCTCCCGCTTTTATTATAGCAGCCTTTGCAGTATATATACTGCAAGCATCCCACGGCTGACTGACATGCTCCCTCAATCACATCACTCTAGGAACAGCCTCTCATATTCCTGTGCGGGCATAGGCTTGGCAAAATAAAAGCCCTGTACGCACTGGCAGCCAATTTTTTTCAAGAATT
>JAEDOE010000345.1 GCA_016302095.1 Anaerovibrio sp.
AAGCAAAAAGCGGCATCTGCCACCGGGGACAAAAACTCCGTCCCCGGCAGCTTCATGCCGCTTCCCGCAAATAACCAGCCCTATAAAACCTTACAGCTTGTTCTTGAGCTCATCCAGGCTGCCGATAACAGTAGCCGAAAGTGCCGACAGCTCCTCTGTCAGATTATCCACCAGCTTCTTATTTTTCCCATGGTAGGCATCAATAGCCTCCGCGCAGCAGGCATGGAACCTGGCATGATCCTTTTCCAGCTTCTGGAACTCAGGCTGGTTGCCAAAAAGCTCCCTGCCCTTGGTGGCATACCACCTGCCCAGGCGGCATGTGGTATGGTCGCGGACATTGGAAGCATCCAAATCAATATTGCCCCACAGCATCTGGCTGATGCGGGCACGCCACAAAAGATGATCGGTCTTGGCAAGCTCCACATTTTCCTTGTCGGTAATATCCAGATCCAGCCCTGCCAGGGTTGTGCGCATCTGGCTGGAGGCCTTCAGTGCCTCGTACACAAAGCGGTTGCAATTCCTGGTGGAATCATTCTGCCGGTGCACATCATCCATGGTGGTGCGCAGTGAGGCAGTCATCTCCTGGAAGGCCGCCGACTGCTCCTCCGCCAGAGGTGCCAGAATGTTCACCGCATTGTCAATGCCATCAAAGACACCTGTCAGCTTCTGGGTATGGGAGCTGGCCTCCTGCACTGCCGCAGTATTGTTTTTGAAGGCAGCATCCATCTGGGTAAACTCATCCGTAATTTCCTGAGATGTGCCCTTGATGCTGGACAAATGCTCATTGATTTCACTAACGGACAGCTTGGACTGCTCCGCCAGCTTCCTCACTTCCTCGGCAACAACCGCAAAGCCCCTGCCATGCTCACCGGCACGGGCTGCCTCAATGGAGGCATTCAGAGCCAGCAGGTTGGTCTGATCAGCTATGCCCCGCACCGTCTCCACCAGATTGTTGATATTCACGGTATCCTTCTGCAGCTGGACAACACTGCCATGCATGCTCTGCAGGCTTTCCTCTGCCGCCGCAGTCTCCTTGGAAACCGTATCAATACTGTTCTCAGTGTTGCGCATTGCCTCCATGCCCTGCCGTGTCTGGTCAGAGGTCTCCGTGGCAGTACCTGCCAGACCCATAATCTCATTGGCCAGGGACTCCACAACCTTGTGCATCTCATCAATCCGGGCGGAAACGTGGATATTCTCCGTCACGATGGCATTCAACGCCTCGGAAACCTCGGTGGAATCGTACACTGACTCATTCAAGGTCATCAGCATGGAACGCAGATCATCCCGCTGCTTCTGCAAAAGCTGCTCCATTTTCCTGCCCAGACGCTGCATTTCCGGCGAATGAGCCTGAGGTGCCCTGGCAGTATAATCTCCATCTATCACCTGCTGCAGGAACCTGTCCAGCCCATCCACATCACGCTTCATCTGACTGCAATCCTCACCACGCATTGCAGGCTTTTTGTCTTCCTTACTTGAGCCAAATAAAAACATATCCGTACCCCCTAATGGCAACCCTATCGCAAATACTTCTCCTTTTAAAATCTAGTATTCGCCACAAAAAGGCAAAATCCTCTTTTTGACTGGAAAAATATTCACATATTTAGATAATTTTCTAATAAATACCATAATATTGCAGGCTTACAGCTTCACCTGTCCCACCAGCTGGGAAACATGCTCCAGCCCCCTGGCAGCCAGGTAGGCATCAATATCCTCTGCCACCCTGACCACAGCATCAGGATGCACGAAGTTCTCCGCCCCTACTGCCACGGCACTGGCACCTGCCAGCAAAAATTCCACTGCATCCTCGCCGCAGGTAATGCCCCCCAGTCCGAGAATCGGAATCTTCACTGCCTGAGCCGCCTGCCACACCATGCGGACGGCAATAGGCTTCACAGCAGGGCCGGAAAGCCCCCCTGTAATATTGCCCAGGAGAGGCTGCCAGGTACGGGTATCAATCACCATGCCCGTCAGGGTATTAATCAGGGCAATGGCATCAGCACCTGCCTCCTCCACAGCCCTTGCCATGAGGGCAATATCCGTCACATTTGGGGACAGCTTCACAATCACCGGCTTTTTCGTGTTTTTCTTCAC
>JAEDOE010000346.1 GCA_016302095.1 Anaerovibrio sp.
CCTGATAGCGGCAAAGACTGTCCAGCTCGTATGGCGTTTCCTGATATACATAGTAATTCAGCCAGTTGGAGAACAGCAGGTTTGCCACGGAACGCCACCTGACCACAGGCAGCCTGGCAGGATCATCATCAGGATAATAATTCTTCGGCACGTTCACATTTGGCATACCGGCAGCCATATCCCTGTCATACTCCTGCTTCAGGGACAGGGGATCATACTCTGCATGGCCGGTAATAAAAAACTGCCTCTGCTCAAGGTTGGCTATGGCATATACCCCTGCCTCATCATCGGACTCTGCCAGGATAGTCAGCTCCTCCACCTTTTCTATGTCCTCCTTGCGAATCTCCGTATGACGGGAATGAGGCACGTAAAACTCATCATCAAAGCCCCGGAACAGCGGCTCATTCTGCTGGCAGAGATGATGCTTGTACACGCCGAATATCTTCGGCGCCACATCATACTTCGGTATGCCGTAATGATAGTACAGCCCCGCCTGGGCTCCCCAGCAGATGTGGAAGGTGGAGTACACATGGCTCTTGCTCCACTCCATGATTTCAGAAACTTCCTCCCAGTAAGCCACATCCTCAAAGGGCATCTGCTCCACCGGTGCACCGGTAATGATAAAGCCATCGTATTTCTTGTGGCGCACCTCGGCAAAGGTGCCATAAAACTCCGTCAGGTAATCCTGGGAGGTGTGCGTCGGCACATAGGACTCGGTATAGATGAAATCCACCTCCACCTGCAGCGGCGTATTGCCCAGGAGCCGCAGCAGCTGGGTTTCCGTCACCTGCTTGACAGGCATCAGGTTCAGAATCAGCAGGCGCAAAGGACGGATGTCCTGGCTGTAGGCCCTGTCCGAATTCATAATAAAAATATGTTCTTTTTCCAGAATTGCCGCTGCCGGCAAATCATTTGGTATCTTGATTGGCATTAGCTATTAACTCCCTATAATCTTGCGCAGTTCCCCTCATTCCATTCCCCGTATCAGCGGTAAAGGGACTCGTAATCCTCCAGGCTGTATCTGTGCACCCATTTCTGATTCCTGCTCTCATAGGCCTGTAAAGCCTTCAGCTCCGTTTCCTCCGCTGAGCCCTTGGCAACAGCATGATACGCTCCATCAGTCTCACGGTCTGTATAGTCCTTCCAGCCCTCCCGCGGATTCCAGTGCTGATAGCGGACAATCTTGCCCGTATACTGTGGAATATTGATTGCCTTCTTCAAAAAATGGATTTCCACCAGCTCACCGCTGGCAGACTTGTATTCCTGCCACTCCCAGAAGATGATGTTCTCGCCATTTACGCGCATGGTAGTAGTGTCCGCCATGCAGCTGACATAGCCGCCGTTAGGCAGCCTTTCCTGCCTGAGCAGCAGCCATCTGTCAGAGGCATTGCGCCTCTCCACCTCGCCCATGCCGAAGACGCTGTCCACGATGTAGGCATAGAAATCCTCGTCAAATTCCTGGGAATTCATTTCCTTGTATTTCAACGGCTGATACTGCTTGCTCCACAGCTTTTTGCCGTTTTTGTCGTAAAAGACCTCATCCATGTATGCCAGCACCCTGGTCTGTGGACATACCTGCACCGTTGCCAGGCTGTATGCCAGGTCATTGGGCCTGATGTCCTTGATGCCGTAATTGTCCAGGGTTTCCTTGGCGCCGCCGTAGCTATAGGTAGTCTTGGTAACAGCGGTAATTTTGGTGGCAATCCCCCCGAATGCCTCCTGCACCCTCACCTGGGATGTATTGTAATACTTGGTGTAATTGTTATCCGACGAAATCCAGTACCACGGATTTTCCGTTGCTGCTGTTGCTGCTGCTTCTGCCCCAGCCGTGCTATACATGACATTACTGCACATGGCAACAGCCAAAAATAATATAGCGGAAACAAACGAAAAACAGTATCTCATGACAACACCCTCTTTTCCAAAAATATATCCCTTTAGTTCTTCCTGTGTATACAAAAACGTATACTCTTAATATTTTATCATATTTTGTCCATATTTACCACATCATGGGGAAATTTCAGTTTGACGTAGTGCTTGATCGTTACTTTGGCGATATATGTGAGTTTTATTGATTAGTGCAG
>JAEDOE010000347.1 GCA_016302095.1 Anaerovibrio sp.
CCTGCATGCAGGATGACCTTGCCTTCCCGCAGCTCCGGAATGACTTCCTTCGCACGGACATTGTCCTTCAGCACCGGCTGGCTTGCCACAACCTTGGCAATGGTATCCTGATTCATGTCGTCAATGCCTTCCTGGCTGCGCAGGAAGTTGAGCACCTTAATCAGCTCAATGTTGCCTCCTGCCGGCGGCATCCAGTCATACTGTACCACTTCACAGCCAAATTCCTCGCAGACATCTGCGAAGCTCTGCAGTCCTACGTTGATGATGCGCGGCTTTTCAGACAACAGCTCCATCAGCTTGTCCGACGGCTGGCCCGGCTGGATATTCTTTGCTTCCTTCGGACGGATTTCCTTCTCCGGCTCTGCAAAGTCTCTGCCAATGGCACGAATTGCCGTGCGGCATGCCAGCTTATTGTTCTCACAGACGATGACACCGGCATCCTTCAGCTTGTTCACTGCTTCATCATAGCCCTGATAGTCGCGGCGGGTACCGCAGACGGTTGCCACAAAGAATACCTTGCGGTTTGCAGCAGCTGCCTTTGCCTGCAGCTCCTTGATGGTAGGCAGCAGGGCGCCAGCCATGTCTGCATGGGAGCCATAACCCAGCATGATATCCAGAAGGATCACACCGGTGGACGGATCATCCACAGCTTCCTGCATGCATTCAATGCGCTTTGCCGGGTCGATCATCGGATGGGGCTTGCCCTGGGTATATGCGTCATCGCCCAGGTCCACAACAATGTTGCCGTCCAGCTGCAGCATATAGCCTTCGATATCCTCCGGCGGAACCTTCACATCCATGGCATCCTTAATCAGCATAGCTGCCTCATTTGCCAGTGTGCCGCCGGAATAATATGCCTTGATGGTCTTGTTTTCTTCCTTCTTGAAGAATTCGGATTCGTCGATGTCCACCGTAGCTTCCGGTACGGTTTCACCACGCACCAGGCTGACTGCCAGGCGTGCCGCCTCATCCAGTGTATAGGTATGATAGAAGTTTTCTTCATGATATTCCGGCTTCTCGCCTACAAACAGCGTGACAACCGGCTTCTTGCAGATGCTCAGGCGGTCGGAAATCTTCTGGCGAACCTCCTGTGCCGGCGGCTTGGAGATAACAATGAGCACCTTGACGCTGTCATCGCTTTCCATGGCGTCGATCATATCCATCATGGTGATGCCGCCGATTTTTGCGTTCAGGTCACGGCCACCGATACCGATGGCATTGGTAACGCCCTCGCCCAGACGGTCAATGATGGTGGTCAGCTCCTGAATGCCGGTGCCGGATGCGCCAATGATGCCAATAGAGCCCGGATTAACCTTGTTGGTAAAGGCAATCGGTACACTCTGGATGATGCCGGTACCACAGTCCGGGCCCATAACCGACAGACCCTTGGCATGCGCCTTTTCCTTCAGTGCCTTCTCATCCTCGATGGTGACGTTGTCACTGAACATGAACACATTCATGCCCAGATCCAGAGCACGGTCTGCTTCCAGTGCCGCATAAGCGCCCGGAATGGAGATCACAGCCAGATTGGCATCCGGCAGCTCCCGCAGTGCCTTGTCCCAGGACTTGACACTTTCCTTGCCCTTCTTGCCTGCCGCAGCGGAATTCTGCTTCTGGAAGAAGGCATCGGTCTCCTGCAGGATGGTATCCATCATGCTCTCATCGTCGATGTCTGCAACGATTACCATGTCATTTGCCGTGGAGGCCATCAGCTCTTCCGTATCCAGGCCGCTCTGCTTGAAGATATCCTTGTTGGCCGGTGTTGCCATCATAATGGAAACTTTTTTAACGCCCTCAATGGTAGAAATATGATTTGTGAGGAGCATCAGTACCACGGAATCATGATAACTGCCTTTCTGTACAACTGTTCTTAACATTGTCTTTTCTCCTTAATCTGCAAATCTGTTTTTGTGATCGTATCTGTTAAAATGGATATCCTCGCTGATCAGGTATTCATAAACATCATCAGCGATATCAACTCCTCCGGTAGCGTATGCTTTTTCTCTTCTCATAACGGCGCGCTCGCCCGGATAGTAAACCTTGTCATGTCCCGGTGCCGGCTTCATCTCGCTCAGCTCATCAC
>JAEDOE010000348.1 GCA_016302095.1 Anaerovibrio sp.
GCCTGGGGGTATGCATGGAAAAATCGAGGCTGTTTCCGGCGATGGTGCTTTCCATGATAAGGGCAGGGGAACAATCAGGAGAGCTGGCAGGGATGCTGGAAGGTGCGGGAGATGTATGTCAGGGGGAGGCAGAGCTGTTGCTGGAGAGGATAAATGTGCTGGCAGAGCCGCTGATTATGCTGCTTTTAGGGGGCGTGGCAGGTTTCATTGTGCTTAGTACGGTGCTGCCGATATTGGATTTGATGTGTGTAATGTGAAAGAGGGGTAAAGATTATGATTCAGTTGTTGAGAAAGGTATGGAAAAACGAGCATGGCTTCTCCATGCTGGAGCTATTGGTATATATCGGCATAGTGGGGGTAATCGCTGCCTTTGCGGTGCCTAGGTACACCAATACCATGGCAATGGCAAATACAGCCAAAATCCAGTCGGACTTGCAGACGCTGGATGCAGCCATAACCATGTATCAGCTGCAAAATGGCACTAATCCTTCTGATATTGCCAGTGATTTGGGGGATTATGTGGCGCATCTGGACAAGCTTAGCCCGCCTACGGGAAAATGCCTGCTGAAGGAAGATGGCATCGTGGATATTACGGCTACGGAGTATGTGCTGGCAGACAATGGCGAGGAAGCCAGGTTTCAGGGGCATACGGTGGATGAATTTGGCAGGGGGAATGAGGTTTCCTCTGACGGGGTAAATGGCTGATGGCAGCCGGAAGCAGGGAAATCTGCGGACAGCTATGGAGGCATCGCAGGGTTGTGCTGGTGATGACGGCGGCAGTGCTCATGTATGGGATGAGCCGGGCGGAGGATGGGGCAAGCCTGTGTCGGGCGGTGGTCTGTACGTTAGTGATGATACCCTCTGCTGTCCTGGACTGCATATATGGCAAGCTGTACCACAGGCTGTCCTTCTGCCTGGCGGCTGCCGGACTTCTGCTGGCAGCGGCACAGGGGATGGCAGGGGGCGGAGCAGATAGCGTGCTTTGGTCACTGGCAGGCGGTGGGCTTTTTGGGCTGCTGATGCTGATAGTCTTTGTGCTGGGCAGGGGGAGTATGGGCTTTGGGGATGTGTGCTTCGCGGCAGGCTTAGGAACTTTTATTCCTTTTGCTTATGTCCTGCTGGCATTTTTCCTGACCTTTGCCCTGGGTGGCGTAGGGGCTGTGCTGGTGTATGCGGCAGGGGCTGCCCGGGGCAGGGAGACGGCGGGCAGGCTTCCCCTGGGGCCCTTTCTGGCGGCGTCTTGCCTGCTGTCCATCCTGCACGGGGAGGAAATAGTAAGATGGTATCTGGGGACAGGTCAGGGGAGGATGGGATGATGATGGATGAGACAGGTGCAGGCCTGCTGGAAATGGTAGTGTGCCTGGGCATCTTTTTGCTGCTGCTGGCGGCAGCGGTTCCTAGGTATGTGCCCATGGACAGGCTGCAGCTCAGGTATGAGGCATTGTGCCTGCTGAATGATTTGCGGTACGTTCAGAGCTGCAGCCATAGCATGGATTATTACAGCTTTGAGAATTATGACAAGAAGCTGCTGAGCCCTACGCTGGTAATACACTATGGCGGTCATTTTATTCACCGGTATGGTTATTTTGGGAACTGGCGCAGGCTGGAAAAGGGTGTCAAGATGTATGCCAACAGGAAGGAATTTGTGTTTTCGCCGCGGGGACATTCCACTGCCGGGACGGTGCGGCTGAGAAAGGGCGGCTATGAGCAGAAGCTTGTGGTAGATACGGTGGGGCGTGTACGGCTGGAGGAACGGCAGCTATGAGGCGTGAGGATGGATATTTCATTATAGATGTCATGGGGGCATTGCTGCTTCTTCTTGCCATGGCGGCAGGCATGTCATATATGCATGTCCAGCTGGCAGGTATGAAGGAGCTGGAGGGATATGTGACGGCTGAGTGCATGGTGCGTGAGCAGCTGGACAGGCTGTGCATGGAGCGGCAGGAGAGTGACCTTGGCATCAGATACAGGCAGGAAAATGGCTATGAGTTTTGTATTGAATCTGTTAGGGAGGCTGCCGGGGTGCAGGGGATGGTGCGCTACCGTGTGCAGGCGGAGTGGCAGGGATTCAG
>JAEDOE010000349.1 GCA_016302095.1 Anaerovibrio sp.
GTTTGTCTTTTTGACTTTCTGTACTTATTATAAAACAAAAAGACAAAAAGTCAATCACTTTTTGTCTTTTTGACTAATTATTTTCCTATTTTTTTCGGCAGGGACAATTCCACTGTAAAGGTGGTCCCCTTGCCCAATTCACTATCTACATAAATGTAGCCATGATGCACGTCAACGATGTCCTTGGCGATGGCAAGCCCCAGGCCGTTGCCCCCCATCTGACGGGAACGTGCCTTGTCCACCCGGTAGAACCTGCCAAAAATCTTGTCCCTGTCCTCCTCTGCAAGGCCGATGCCGTTATCAGCCACGCTGAACCGCAGCTTTTTCCCTCGCGGCACCTCGGCTGTCACCGTTACAGTGCCGTAATTCTGAGTGTATTTGACAGCATTATCTACCAAAATGGTAATCAGCTGGCTGATTTTCTGCTCATCACCTACCCACAGGATAGACTCCGCTATATTGCCCACCAAGGCAATATCCTTCTGCTCTGCCAGAGGCTGCATGTTGCGCAGCACCTGCCGCAGGGAAGCTGACATATCGAATTCCTGCATATTGAGGCTTTCCACGTTATTGTCGCTGCGGGCAATAATGAGCAAATCACCTACCAGCTTGCTCATCTTCTTGACCTCGTCCTTTACGTCGTCAAGCACCTGCCGCAAAAAAGGCGACTGCACCGCCGGGTCATTGCTGAGAAGGTCAGCCGATGCCATAACTACGCTAAGAGGCGTGCGCAGCTCATGGGAAGCATCTGCCGTAAACTGCTTCTGCCGGTCATAGGCAGCCTGCATAGGTGCCATGACACAGCCGGCAATATAATAGCCTGCCATGGCAGCCAGCACCAGTGCCACAAAGGAAACAAAGCCCAGGAAATAAGAGAATTTCTTCAGCCCTTTGTACAAGGCATTGATGTCCTTGCCCAAATAAACAACGCCCACATTCTGCCCTTCAATCTTCACATAGGCAGCTGTCATCATAATTACCTTGTCAGAAGAATCATCATGCTCAAAAACAGCCACATCGGAAAAAGGCACCTGACCTTCCCTGATGAGCTCCAGCACTTCACCCTCCAGGCGCAGGGGAGCCCTGGAAAAATGGCGCAGCTCCCCTGCATTGTCATAGGCATAAAAAAACATGCGCTCCCGATAACCCAGGTCATCAGGAAAAAAGTTGGACTGCATCATCAACGACTCGCCGGATGCCACATCCTGCACGGCACTAGACAGCTCCCTTGCCTGCTCGGAGCTTACCGCCCAAATCATGCCCCGGTAACTAAACACGATAATCAGCGCAAAAATCAGGAACATCAAGGTCGTATAGGCTATAGTCAGTCTAAGGCGGCTCCTGTAGAAAATATTGGTCAGCTTATGCTTATTTAATTTCCAGTTTATAGCCAACACCCCGAATCGTGCTTATAATCATCTGGCCGTCAGCCGACTCCAGCTTCTTCCTTAAAAGCTTTACATAGGAATCTATATTGTTGGAGCTTACCTCTGACTCCAGTCCCCAGATTCTGTCCAGAATAATATCCCGTGGCACCACGATTCCCATATTTTGCACCAGCAGGTCAAAAATCTGGAATTCACGAGGGGAAAGCTGTATCACCTGCTCCCCCTTTTTCAATACCTTTGATGTCCTGTCCAGGGTAAAATCCCCCAAGTCCATCATATCCTGCTGGATTTTCTGGCTGCTGCGCCTTCCCAGGGCACGCAGGCGCGCCATCAGCTCCGCAAACTCAAAGGGCTTTACCAGATAATCATCAGCCCCGGCATCCAGCCCCGTCACCCTGTCCTCTATGGAATCACGGGCTGTCAGCAGCAGGATTGCCCTCTGATAGCCATCACTGCGCAGCTTCTTGCAGGCATCCACCCCGGACATCTTCGGCATCATCCAGTCCAGCACCAGCACATCATAGTCCTCATACATGGCATAATCATAAATCATATCGCCAGTAGTAACCCACTCGGTAGAAATGCCATTCTGCTCCAGCATGTACTTTATCAGCTTGCCCAGCTTCATATCATCCTCTGCCAGCAAAACATGCATAATATCAACCTCCACACATACTTAGCT
>JAEDOE010000350.1 GCA_016302095.1 Anaerovibrio sp.
CGCTCTTTGAAAAGCAGATTGCAGCAGGGGGGCCTGTAACCATCACCCATCCTGAGATGACGCGCTTCTTCATGACGATTCCTGAGGCGGTGCAGCTGGTGCTGCAGGCTGGCAGTCAGGCAGAGGGGGGCGAGGTTTTCCTCTTTGATATGGGCAAGCCAGTGAAGATCAAGGATATGGCCTACGACCTCATCCAGCTGCACGGCTTGCAGCCGGACAAGGATATAAAGCTTGTCTATACCGGGCTTCGTCCCGGCGAGAAGCTCTACGAGGAGCTGCTGACCAGCGAGGAAGGAACCACTAGTACCAGGCATGAGAAGATTTTCAAGGCCAGGATAAATCCATTGGATGCTGAGGAACTTAGCCGGGATTTGAGGATTTTGGCTGAAAGCAGAGATACATTGACGATTTTAAGGACTATCAAGCGAATGATACCTACTTATAAAAGTAAGCAGCTGGAGGAGGCAGTTTCATGAGCACTAGTACGGGAAGAAAAATCAGCTTTTCACCACCGGATATTACCGAGGAGGAAATTCAGGAAGTAGCCGCTGCCATGCGCTCCGGCTGGATTACTACGGGGCCGAGAACCAAGGAACTGGAACGGCAGGTGGCAGCATTTTGCAATAACACTAATGCCGTGTGCCTGAATTCTGCCACGGCAGCCCTTGAGATGACGTTGCGTGTCCTGGGCATCGGGCCGGGGGATGAGGTCATTACATCTGCTTATACATATACGGCAAGTGCCAGCGTAGTAGCTCATGTAGGGGCGAGGCTGGTGCTAGTGGATACAGCAGAAGATTCCTTGGAGATGGATTATGCTGCCTTGGAAGCGGCCATTACTGAACGTACCAAGGCTGTGATACCTGTGGATTTGGCAGGAGTGCCATGTGATTATGACAGTCTGTTTACAATCGTGGAACGGCAGAAGGACAAGTTTTTCCCAAGGAATAAAATCCAGCGAGCTATCGGGCGTGTAGCTGTCTTAGCCGATAGTGCTCATGCCTTTGGCGCATCATACAAGGGAAAGAAGATTGGCTCTGTGGCGGATTTTACCAGCTTTTCCTTCCACGCTGTCAAGAATTTTACCACGGCAGAGGGTGGTGCAGCTCTTTGGAACAGCATTGATGGCATTGATGATGAGGATATTTACAAGGAATACCAACTGCTTTCCTTGCATGGCCAGAATAAGGATGCCCTGGCCAAGACGAAGCTGGGGGCATGGGAATATGACATCAAGGGAACATATTTCAAGTGTAACATGACGGATATACTGGCTGCGGTGGGGCTGATTCAGATGAAGCGTTATCCGGGGATGCTGGCAAGGCGCAGGGAGATTATCGGCAGATATGATGCAGGCTTGCGGGATTTGCCGGTAGAGGTGCTGGCGCACTATACAGAGGAACATGTCAGCAGTGGTCATTTGTATCTGGTGCGGCTGATTGGCAGGGATGCGGAATATCGCAACAGGTTTATTGAGAAAATGGCAGAGCATGGTGTTGCAACCAATGTGCATTACAAGCCACTGCCTATGCATACGGCATATAAGGCAATGGGCTTTGATATAAAGGATTATCCTCATGCCTATGCCATGTATGAGAATGAGATCACCCTGCCGCTTCATACAAAGCTCAGTGATGAGGATATTGATTATATCCTTGAGGTGTTCAGGTCTGTGTACAGGGAGATGGAGTGTCAGTAGGCTTATGGTTTTGTGCAGATGGGACGATTTGCCTGAGCATATGAGGTGTCAGGCAGTACGGCCTTATTATGAGGTATTGGAGAGGCGGCAGGGGATGCTGCTGCTGAAATTTCTCTTTGACAGGGTAATGGCGTTGCTGCTGCTGGTACTGCTGTCGCCTGTGTTTTTGCTGGTGGCGGCATGGATAAGGCTGGATTCTCCCGGGGAAGTGTTTTTCCGTCAGGAGCGTGTTACCAGATATGGCAGGCGGTTCCGTATCTACAAGTTCCGCACGATGGTCAAAAATGCCGAGAGCCTTGGCACCCAGGTGACTACTCAGCAGGACATGCGGGTAACGAACGTGGGCAGGAAAATCCGTGCCTGTCGTCTAG
>JAEDOE010000351.1 GCA_016302095.1 Anaerovibrio sp.
GCGTATTTGCCGGCTGCGGCAGGATGGCAGGGCAGGGCCTGGGGCAGATGCAGGTCACATACAGGTAATTGATAAATATAGGAAATCCTGGATAATTATAGATAAGCATTATAAGTAGTCGTAAATAATTGTTGCGAGAGGTGAACACAATGGAAGTAAAGGCTATATTATTTGATACCCGGTCAATCCAGCAATATATTTTTGCTGGCAACAAGCTGAAAACAAATATAGGTGCATCTTATATTGTGGACAGGCTGTTTTCCGATGTGCTGATTGATGGCGTGCTGAACAGGCTGGGGTATGGGATTGAAAAGGATGCCTGGAAGACCAGCTCGGCACTGGCAATCGAAACCGATGCCTCCGTGCGCTGCGAGGTGGGGTATATCGGCGGCGGCAACGCACTGGTGCTGTTTCAGCCGGAGGAAGATACAGCGGTAGTCATCAGGGAATTTACCAGGGAAGTATTGCTGAAATATCCCGGCCTTCTGACAGGTGCTGCTGCCGGAACCCTTTGTCTGGGGGAGGGCAAGGAAAAATTCCAGTCCAGCCTGGATGAGCTTTATAAAAAGCTGAAAGAAAATCAGAACCGCTATGCACCTGTTACCAGTATACCTTATACCGGGCTGACCGTGCCATGCAAGATAAGCGGCGGCACAGCGGATATCTGGGACAGGAATAAGCTTTCCGGGGAAAAGGAATTTGTGGATGCCGGGATTATGGCAAAATTGCAGGAAACTGCCCTGATGGCGAAGGATGCCATGACGGAGAGGTTCCATGACATACTGGCAGGCAAATTTGCTTTTCCTGACAGCCTGGAAAACCTGGGGCAGATTGAAACAGAGGATTATGTGGCTATCGTCCATATTGACGGCAACAACATGGGCATCCGCTTTGGTGCCTGCAAGGATTTTATGGAGCGGAAAAAGCTGTCCCTGGCTGTGGCTGAAAAATGCCAGAAGTCCTTTGGCAAGCTGCTGCAGAGCATCATCTCCGAGTATGATGCCCAGAAAGAAAATAAAAGCTTTGGTTTTAAGCAGTGCGGACAGGGAGAGGGCAGCAAGTGGTATCTGCCGATACGCCCGCTGATTTTGGGCGGTGATGATGTTACCTTCGTCTGCATGGGCAGGCTGGCATTGGAATACACCAGACGGTATATCAGCTATATGGAGGCAGATGAGGGCGTCAGGATTGACTGCTGCGGCGGCATCGCCATCCTCAACACATCCTATCCTTTCTTCCGTGGCTATGAAATGGCTGAGCAGCTCTGCGGTGAGGCAAAGAAGCGTTCACGCAGGGAAAAGAAGATGCTGGAAGACAAGGAAAAAAAGAAGGCAGAAGATATTTCCAGCAGCTGGCTGGATTTTGCCCTGCTGCATGGCGAGCAGGCACCTGACATTTCAGATATCCGCAGCCAGGAGTATAGCGGCGTGCTGGGCAATATGCACTTCGGCCCGTACAAGGTGTTCACGCCAGCCAGCAATAGTGCCAATAAGCGTTATGATATCGAAAAGCTGCTGGCAGGCATCAGGCTGCTGCCGCAGGCTATGGCAAACAACAAAATCAAGGAACTGCGTGCCGTCCTGGCAAGGGATGCACATGCCATGGAGCGGTTTGTGGAGCAGCTTTGCCGGAATGGCGGCTCCCTGCCGCTGATAGAGGGCTGGGAAAGCTACAGTCAGCAGCTGTGGTGCCGGGAGGCAGAAGCCCAGGAGATGGCAACGCCTTATGTGGATATGATTGAGATGATGAAGTTTACTGATGATACAGGCAGGCGGTCAGTGTGAAGAAAGGCTGGTGAACAGTATGGCGAGCAGTATGACGAATAGTATGGATAAAGGCTTTGTATTGGATTTGACAATCAGTGTTGTTTCAGCCCTGCATCTGGGCTCCGGCCAGGCTGATGTAAACCTGGATGCCGAGGTGGTGCATGACCATTGCGGCGTACCGTATTTTCCAGCCAAAAGGCTGAAGGGGCTCCTGTATGAGAGTGCCGTCGAGGTGATGGAGATGGCAGATGCCTCCGGCCAGGTGCTTTTTGGCCTTGATGAACTGAATACCCTGTTCCAGCAT
>JAEDOE010000352.1 GCA_016302095.1 Anaerovibrio sp.
TATCAATTTTTCAGGTTTTCTTCAAGTGTTATTAAAAGATTATTGACTTTTCTTCATAAGAAAAGGATAATATTTTAGATGAAGTTTTTTGCTGGAGGGTGATTATGTGGATTATATACTGGCATGTATATCAATAGAGGACAATCCCGTCAGGCTTTACCTGATCACGGCTGTCGTCATTTTGCTTTTCAACTGCCTCTGGGCTTTCCTGGACAGGCTCCTGCTGCCATGGCAGGCAAAAAAACTGCTGAAAAAATGGAAAATCGGCATTAAGAACACCAGCAAGCTGCCCCTGCTGGCGCAGCTGAAAGACCTGGTGGTAAATCTCTCCGGCACCATCAGCTACGGTGCACCGGCAGTGACGGATATCTTTCCCAACGGCATTTCCTCCGGCAGGCTGCTGGCACTGGCGGCGGCCATCGAAAAGGGGATTGACCACCCCATCGCCGAAGCCATCGTGGACGAGGCCAGTGTCAGGGGATTGGCACTGCCTGAGATTTCCGCAGCCAGCCCTGTTCCCGGCAAGGGGGTGGAAGCCCTCATGAACCGCCAGACACTGAGCCTGGGCTCTGCCAAATTCTTGCAGGAGCAGAACATCGAAATCCCTGCCGAGCTTTTTACCAGGGCGGACCAGCTGGCATACAAGGGGCAGATTATCGTCTTCGTGGCCATCGGCAAATTCTGCCGGGGCTTTATCACCCTGCACGACAAAATAAAAAGGAGCGTGCCGGGGGATATCAGCTTCCTGCGGGAAATGGGCATCACCACCACCCTCCTGACAGGTGCCAACCGCTCCACAGCCAAAAGCTACGGCAAGCCCTCTACCATCGACCAGATACGCAGCGAGCTTGATGCCATGGGCAAGGCAAAGGAGCTCCTTTTGATGCAGACCAGCGGCCGCGTCATCGGTGCAGCAGGCAGGACCATGAAGTTTGAGGGGCCCATCAGAAGCTCCCAGCTGAGCTTTGCCCTGGAGTATGCGGAGGAATCCGTCAAGAGCATGGCGGATGTACTGATACACACCAACAGCCTGGGCACCATCGCCACCGCCAAGGGCATCTGCCGGGTAGTCATGGGCAAGAAAAAAACAGGACGGCTCATCGCCATAGCCTGCAACCTGCTGCTGTTGCTGTCAGTAGTGTTCCTGCTCAACCTGGCCAGCCTGCCGGCCTACGGCTCCCTGCTGCCCATAATCATCGGCATTTTCGCAGCGGCCATCCTGCTGCTCAACCAGATACCGCTGCAATACTAGAGATAAACTCAAATACGATAGCAATAATAAATCATCTACATGAAAGGATGTCACATGCATGGATAAAGAGCAATTTGATATTTTGGTGGACACAGTTTTGGAGACAAGTGCCAGGCCGCCCCGCAACCTGTTTGCCGGCGGCTATGATGACTGGCACTGCCGGGCACGGCTGGCACATTTTCTCGCCATGCCGGAGCTGAACCGCCCGGAGGCAGCCAAGGAGCTGTTCCTCTCCGTGCTGGAGGTGGAGCCGGACGAGGAAAATGCCGAGGATATTGAGGAAAAAACCTACGCCATGCAGCATCTCAGCCAGATGGAACGGGATGCTGAGAACTACGAGGCGGCACTGGAATACATCAACCTGGCACTGGAAACTGCCGAGAACTCGGATTTTCTCTACCGCTACATCCTGCGGGGGGAGCTGTGGGCTGATCGCTGGAACCTGCTGCACCTGATGAAGCGCACCGAGGAAGCAGAGGCGGAGGCGGACGAGCGCATCGAGTGCTTCAAGGACATTCCGGCGGCCCACAACAGCTACCTCTACTACGGCTACCGCTTCAAGGCACAGCTGGCTGCCCAGCAGGGCGCCGCCCTGATCGCCAAGGACTACATGCACATGGCGCTCCACGCCATGGAGCTGCCGCCTATCAATCAGGAAAAGCTGAAGCATGCCTTTGAGGCACAGCATGAGAACGTCTCCTGGATACTGGCTGAAATCGACAAGGCTACGCCAAATCCTGACAACCTCCACTGGGACATCTGAGCACATCTGAAAACATAATTGGCAAAAATAAAGGGAGTACCCCATTTCC
>JAEDOE010000353.1 GCA_016302095.1 Anaerovibrio sp.
CCTGGAAAGGCTCGCCCCCACAGCATAATACTCAAATCCCTTCGGGGCAATCAGCTCAATCAGCGTCGGGCCAATATCAATCTGGCTGCCGGCACTGTCAGGCAGCAGGATGCCTTTATGCACTCCCTTGCCCGTTACAATAAACGGCACCGCATACTGCTCATACATGGACGGTGTCTTGTCGATGTTGTACCTGTCTGCATGGTCACCCACAATCACAATCAGGCACTCAGGGTAACGCTCCTTCAGAGCCGCCACCAGCCTTGCCATTTCCCGGTCAGCATACCAGTAATGCCCCAGCTCCCGCAAGAGCCATTCATCCTTTCTGACAGCCTCCGGCAAAGCACGGCGCACCGCCTCCTCATCAAAGCCCTTGCCTGCCACATCCACGGTATAAGGGGAATGATTGGAAGCATTCATAATCACGTTGAAGCTCTCCCTGTCAGGGGATACCTCCTTCAGCACCTGATCATACAGATACTCATCATCACAGCCCCAGACACTGCCCACTGCCCCCTCAGGCATATCGCCCCTGCCATAAAAATGCTGAAAGCCCTGGGCCCGGGTAAATGCCCCGATGCGCTCCCAGGTAGCAGGTCCTGCGTACCAAAAAGCTGTCTCGTAGCCCAGCCGCTCCATCTGGGGAGCCAATGCCGTAATATACGGTGCTGCAAAGGATTCCGGCATAGTAGTCAGATAGAGATTGGCATCCGCCAGTCCCGTCACCACCCCGGTCAGTGCCGAAATGGTGCTGGCACCATTAGGCAGCATGGCAGGGCAGTAATCCGTATCAGGCTCCGCAATCAGCCGCCGCATGCCGTCTGCAATATGCAAATCAGCATACTTGTCCAAAAGAGGCCAGTTGGCATAGCTCTCGGACACCAGCAAAAAAATCTGCTTTGGCTTTGCTACAGCTGCACCACCGGCACTGCGCCGGAGGTAATCATCAAGATTATCACTGTCAGGTGCCATCCCCGCCCTGGCTGCCGCCAGATTTTTAATCTGCTCCGCTGTAAAATTTAGCCCATTGCACGCCAAAAGGCGGTTATTCATACGATAACCGCGATAGATTGCCTGATAATCGTCAAGAATTGCCTCATTCATAAAGGCATCCTTGGTAACACCTACATTTTCCCATTCCAGAGCCGTCTCCCAGCCCCAGCTGCCGCCAAAAATCACCAGTCGCCCCAGCACATAGAGCGCCGCTGCCAGAATAATGCCCCTGCACCAGCTCCCATGCAAAAAGCCGCCAAAAGAACCAGGCGCAGCCGCTTCCCTATAGGAAAGCCCCGTCACCCTGCTGTTCCTGCCATCATCCCCACTTTCGCTGAAGCTGCCGATAATCACATACAGCAGCCGCCACAGGCAATAGCCAAGGAGCAGCGCTCCTGCCAGCCTGAGGGGCAGGTTGAACTCCTGCACCAGGGACACCAGCAGGGCATACATATCATCGTTGCCGGCATTAAACAAAAGCTGATGAAACCGGCTGTGAAACTGCCGGTAGTAAGGAAAGCTTGCCACAAAGAGAATAGAGGTAACAGACAGCACCAGCCAGCTAAGAAGCCGTTCCGCGCCCTGCCCCAGCCGCCGGGAAAATGCCGTCACCATACCGGCAGGCACCATGGTCAAAAGTGCCAGCACTCCGGCAGTCTGAATGCTGAGCCTGGTGCCCAGCCACAGGGCTGTGACCAGCTCCCCGGTTCCCGAATCAGCCCCCCAGTACTCCTGCAGCCACAGGCAAAACACCAGCCTGCACAGGGCAAGGACTGAAAGATAGAAGCAAAATACCTTCAGTCCCCTGCATATATATCTGATCATGGCACAATAAGCTCTACACCATACCGTGCCAGAGCCTCGCAAACCTTCTCAGACGGCATAGAATCCGTAATAAGCCCGGACAGGGTATCAAGAGTCGCATAGTTGTAGTTGCCGTCCGTGCTGAGCTTCCTTGCCTCTGCCACCACATAGGCACGCTTGCTGACGCGGATAATCTGCGCCTTGTTGATGCCGTCCTCAATATCGTAGGTGGACACGCTGTTCTCCATAGCATCTACACCGATAGC
>JAEDOE010000354.1 GCA_016302095.1 Anaerovibrio sp.
TAACGAGCTTTCTAATACTATTACAACTAAAATGCAACCGCATAATAGGATTCAGCAATGTCCCTATCAGACGTCTCCCTTGATACTTTAAAGAGAAAATCCGGATTTTCCATACCGCCACATAACTCGATAGCATATTCATAATCATTTATGGAAATCTTTTTGATGCCTGCAAACATCTCCTCATCATTATGGAAATGAAGGAAAATATTTTTATTCGATTTTCTTCGATTGATGATTTTGCACATAGAATATCACCTGCATTTTCCGCAAGATTTCCTCATTCAAGGCAATCCGTTACAACAATTATTGCAATTTCAGCAGTCACTTTCTGAACTGCTGCACAATCCAAGGCAGGCTCTTTTCACCCTCCAGCACATACGCAAAAAATTCCACGGCTTTCTGATAGCCGAAGAAAGCGCTATGGGCTGCCGGATTGCGATAATTAGAAGCCACGCTGTCCGCAAACCTGCCAATCTCCCATAGCAGCCGCCAGATTTCCTCCTCCGAAGCCAGATTCCTGAACAGCCTGTCCCTGCCATACTGGCTGAGCCAGTGCAGATTGCGGTTTCTCGCCGCCTCGGAAAGCCTGCTGTCGGGCTTGAAATGGCAGAGGTATGCTATGCTGCCCAGCGTCAGCTGCTCAGAAGCACGGAGGACATATCCCTTGCCGTCCTTGTACTGGCACAGGCCTGATGGCCACTGGCTCCCGTGCTCTGCCAGGGGCAATCGCTCCTCCATGTACCGGCAAAAATCTGAAAACAGACGCCGTTTCAGCTCCCCTTCCACTGCCTTGCTGACCACGACGCACACGCTGGAATAATCTATCATCTGGCGTGCCGCAGCCAGCTGGTAAAAAATCGCCCTGCCGCTCACCAGGAAATTCTGAGATTTATTGTCCAGCCTTTTCCACCTGTCACCAAACCTGCCTGACAAATCCGCCTTGGCCTGCTCCAGCTTCAAGGTAAACTCCTCCTGCCTGCCAGCTTCCAGCAGGCTCTGCTCCTGGGTGCTCAAACTGAGAAAGAAATTGTAAAACTCCTGGCGGCATTTTTCCGCCTTGAGGTTCAGCTGGCGGAGATTTTCCTCAAAAGCAGGATTGTAGTCATCCTTGTCCAGCACATTCAGCTGGGTATAGCCAGCCAGGGTAATGGCCGCATCATTCAGGAGGGGCATATAGCGGCTGTTCTTTTTCAGGCTGACCGCAAAGGCTCCCATATTAAGCATATCCCGAAAAAACTGGCCAAAGCTGTACATATTCATGGTCAGGCTGCGGACAGCCCTGCGAATCAGCATGCCCTTTTGCCATCGACTTTCCACTTCGGCACAGTATTCCCTGACCTTGCGGCGCTCCAAAAGTGCCTGCTCATAGTTCTTCTGCACAGCCTCATCTGCCTTATACAAAGCAAAAGCCGCGGCAGGCACCGCCACCACGGCACTAAGGGCGGCCACACCGCCTGCTATGCCCAGCCCTCCTGCTGCCAGGCTGCCGCCGCCCATACATGCCAGCAGGGAACTCAGGTAGGCAGCCCCTGACAGGGAGCTGATGGCAGTTCCCGTGCTGGCAGTCCCTAGGGCAGTAGCCAGCCCCACTGCCGTGGCTCCGCTGAGGAGACCTGTCCCCACAGCCTTCAAAAGAACGGAATCAGCCGGGGACCACACCTGCAGCTGCTGGCTGGGCAATTTCCAGTCCTGCTGCTCCGTCATGGTTTCCTCATACTCCACATCAGCAAAATCACACAGCAGCCTGTAGGTGGAAAAGAATTTCTCATCCAGCTCCGCAACCTGGCTGCAAAAATCCACATATTCCCTTTTCAGCATTTCCTGGCAGGCATAGCTGCGGCTGCAAGCCTTTTGATATGCCTCCTGATTTTGCTGCAGGATTTTGGTTGTCTCCTCCGCCTGAGCCTTGCGTTCATTAAAATAATCCACCACGCCATCAAATTTCTCAGACGCTTCATCCCTGACTGTCTCCAGTGTATCTGCCAGCACCTGGCCGCCTGTGCGCAGCAGCTCTCCTGCCATCATCCACCTATTATCCATAAAACCTCACCATTTGTGC
>JAEDOE010000355.1 GCA_016302095.1 Anaerovibrio sp.
GATAAAATAATTGAGTTAATTCCCTCGCAGGCACACCTTCTTGCCGCAAAAGGCGATGCCGTACTTCCAAACCTTTTCTATCTGCCGCTGCTCAAATTCAGCAATGTATGACAATTCCTCAATCTGTGCCAGGGCTTCCAATGCCTTTTCCTCCAGCTGCGCCTCATCCGCTGCCCGCTTGAATTCCAGTATCACCCCGTAGTACCGCCTGTCGGTGGGAATAAGTGCCAGATCAAACCTGCCGTAGCCGCTCTCCCGGTTGGACTGCACTATATGGGTATCTTTCAAGAGGACGCAGAAGCCCAGCATCATACCGTGGTAAAAGCTTTCCCCGTTGGCGGCATCGTGATAGCTGACGTTGTTGCGCACTATGCCGGACAACACCGATTCAAATATATCTCCATGCCCGGAAACCATAGCATCCAACATTCGCCCCAGCCTGCTGACGGAACCGGCAGCAATAAAGTTTTCCAGTATTTCCCGCCCGAACAGACTGCGAATTTCCTTGTTTGGTATCCTCAGCTCCGCTTCCTCGCCATAAAGCTTTTCCATAAGGCCTACACATTTCAAATATCCCGTCATGAGCAGAATACTATACAGATCATCAATGCGATCGCCAATGTTAGCATACACTACTCCCTCACGCAACTGCTTGAAGACAGATCCGCCATCCATCAGGGACTGCAAATCATCAGCCCCCTCCTGCCCGGAAAATTTAAACATCTGCTTGACAATTCCGTTGCCAGAGGTGTTCACCCAGTAAGGTGCCGGTTTGCAGCCAGCATCAAAATACATGATTACAGACCAGGGATTGTAGATTTCAGTGCCGCCGAAAGTGTAACCGTCATACCATGCCTTGATTTCCGGCAGCTTGTCCTCCTGCTGCAAATCCACAGCCATCTTTGCCACTTCCTCGCCTGTAAAGCCAAATATATCACTGTATTCCCCCGAAAGCACGCTGCACACCTTGAGGTTGTTCAGGCCGCTGAAAATGCTCTCCTTTGCCACTCGCAGCACGCCGGTCAGCACCGCAAACTCCAGGGCCTCATTGCCCTTCAGCACCTCGCTGTAAAACTGCCGCATGAAGCGTATCATGTCCTCATAATAGCCGTCTTCCCAGGCATGCTGTATAGGTGCATCATATTCGTCAATCAAGACTATAGGCCTGATGCCATAGTGCCTGTACAGCATATCAGTCAGGTTGCCCAGGCTCATAGCCAGGTCGTCATAAGTACAATGCTCCCTGCCACGACGCACCCTCACATAATATTCCTTCTCATCCCCGGTCAGGGCAGGTGATTCTTCCAAAAAAGCATACTCCCTGTACAATCTGGCAATAATTGCCTTTAAAAAGGCAAAGCTCTTTTCAAAATCACCGGCAGCAACATTTTTCAGCTGCAAAAATATCACAGGATATTTGCCCCGGTGCTGCATGTATTTTTCCCCTGCCCGGCTGATATTCAGTCCCTTGAATGTATCCCGACCGGCAGCATTTATGTCAAAAAACTCCTGCAGCATCCTCATGGCAAGAGTCTTGCCGAATCGCCGGGGACGAGTTATCAGTGTCACCATAGCATTGCTGTCCAGCAGTTCCTTGATAAATTTTGTCTTGTCAACAAAATAATATTCCCGCGCAATCATTTCCCGAAAATTATCCAATCCTACCGGCATCGAATACATACCAAACACCTCCTGTTCACAGTCCCTTAGCTGCATTGCACTTACTAGCCACAATCCTCTAGCTATAATCTTCTAGCCACAATCCTCTAGCCACAATCTTCTAGCTACATTTTATAGCAAAAACATAGGTATTGCAATACAAAAGGAGAATGACCTTTTAGCACATGCCATTCCCCTAAAGCTTTGTCCTATGAAATTTTGCTTATACGGCTTTGCTGCCTGCCGTTCCTGCCTATTGCAGCTCCACCAGGGTGGCGCCGGTGCCGCCCTCGCTCATATCGGCGAAGCTGAAGCTTGCCACGTTCCGATGGCGTTTCAGGTAGGCATGGACGCCCTTCCGGAGGGCTCCTGTGCCCTTGCCGTGGATAATCAGCAC
>JAEDOE010000356.1 GCA_016302095.1 Anaerovibrio sp.
CTGCATTTGCTGCATTTGCTGCATCTGCCTTTGCCTTGCTATCAGCTGCCTCCGGCTTAGTCGCCTCCGGCTGTTCAGCCTTGGTGCTTTCATCCTTGGCTACGGACTTGTAGTCGCTTTCCGGCTTGGCGGTATCCCTGCTCCTTGCCTGCTGTGCCTGGTCCAGTGTCTTGGAAAAATCACTGCCCTGGCTGCTGGCTGTCCTATTAGAAGCCTTGACGGAAACCTTGGCTGTGCTGCCTGCGCCTACAGATAAAAGATTTACATTACTGCTCATAAATTCACCTCCTACATATATTATCGTATATATACAAACGATTGCTAAAGGCAATCGTCAATATATCATCACTGCATCTGCTGCTGTGCCTGATTATCCACGGTGACCTGCTGCACACGCTTCGGCACGCCTACATACATCAGCTTGGAAATGCTGGCTGCCTTGCCGGCATCAAAGTTGGCCATAATCTGTGACACCTGGGATTCATCCATGCGCTGGAAAATGGCAATGACGATATCGCTCTCCATGTTTTCCATGATTTTTGCCGCTTCCTCCGGCTTCATCTCATTGTACAGCCTTGCCAGCTTGGATACCCGCTTTTTTTCTTCTGCCTGTCTCTGCTGGGTGAGCTTCTCAATTTCCTCCTTGGTCAGCTTCACCGGCTTTGACTTCTTATCGTCAGCAGCCTTCTTGGCCTGTGCCTGCTCCTGTTTTGCCTTTTCAGCGGCACTATCAGGAACGGTGGAGCCATCCTCCGGTGTCGGACGGACAAAATACTGCCCTATTATCGGCATGTCATAAAGCCCCAGCTTCTTGTTCATCTCATCACCATCAAGGATTTTGAGATAAATGCCCAGGAAAAAGCCACCGATAACCAGCGCCACCAGCAAAAGCCCCATGCCTGCCCTTTTCAGTAGCACCTTTCTCCTGCTTGGTGCTACTCCTTTTTCACCTGTATTTGCCATCATATCACCCTAAATCAACGGTATATATCCAATACTTTGTTCACATAATTCTGTGTCTCGCGATACGGCGGAACACCGTTATAATCCTTTACGGCCTGCGGCCCTGCATTGTAGGCTGCAATAGCCTTCTGCACATCACCGCCGAAGGTGTCCATCATCTGACGGATATACTTCACGCCTCCATCGATGTTCTGCTGCTTGTCATAAGGATTTACCCCCAGGCCTGCCGCCGTCTCCGGCATCAGCTGCATCACCCCTACAGCCCCGGCAGGAGAAACAGCCTCCTGGTTGCCCCCGGACTCGGTCTGGGCTATTGCCGCTGCCAGCCTCGGGTCTACATTGTACTTCCTGGCAGCTGCCGCAATCATGCTATTGGTATCTCCAGGCATAGTCACACCGGCAGCCTTCATAGCTCCCGACAGCTCGCTGGCAAAGCTGCCGCCCTGCACCGTCTGCTCATTTCCCTGCAGCTTCTGCACAGCCGCCGGCCTCTCTGCCCTCTTGTTATATGGGCTGGTTGCCAGCCCGAAACGCTGGTTCAGCTCATCAATGCGATGAATTACATGCTCAAGTCCTTCAATCTGCATCATATCAGTTCACTACCTTTTTCCAAACTCAGCCCTGATTGCGGAAGTACAGCTGACCGCCGATTTCATCCAGCTGCTTCTGTTCTTCCTGCAGGGCCTCCGCCATGTATTGCTGCAGCCGCTTTTCCTTCAGCTGCTCTATGCTTTTCAGCTTGTTCATCACGGCAACCAGCTCATGCATCTTCTTCTGACGCACCGCCTGCTTCTCCATGATAACACGCTGCTGACTTTCAATCTGCTCACGCTTCCAGTTAAAAAAGCTATTAAAAGTCATCAGCCTGCCCAAGCTGATGGTCTTGCCTGCCCCGGTCAGCTCAGCATAATCCTTGTGCCCCTGCGCCATCTCCTGCAGGTACACGCTCAGCTGCGCCCTTGCCTCCTCAACCTCCCGGGTTGCCAATGCCAGAGCCACCTGTGCCTGTTCCTTATTCATTCTCGTCACCTTCAGGAGCGTCTCCAGCTTAAACCTGAATTTCTTCATACCATTCACAC
>JAEDOE010000024.1 GCA_016302095.1 Anaerovibrio sp.
AGAAAACTCTTGATTTGCAAACATTTATATGTTAGAATATATGTAATAAAAATTTGCTCTCATTAATAACTTTCATAGTTATTCATCCAATTCCCACATTTATCAAATCCCCATAGTGGAAAAATATATACTTTTCATGTTATAATAAAGGCGGTGAAAGGATTGAAAACGGTAAACAATAACGCTAATTCACCATTACTCACCAAAGATGATGCACACTGGCAACGGCTGATAGCCAGGGTTCAGGCCATGACGCTGATGGATGACATTTTCTTCAACTGCTTCATGGAAGACGATACCGCTGCCATGCAGTATGTCCTGAACATCATCATGGAACGGCATGACCTGAAGGTCATCAGCGTAAAAACTCAGTATGCTGTTCCCAACATCTACGGGCGCGGTGTCCGCTTCGATGTATTGGCCATCGACCAGTACGGCAACGAATACAACTTTGAGGTGCAGAATGTCAGCAGCGGAGCTGCTCCCAAGAGAGCCAGGTACAACATTGATATGCTGGATCTGCGGCATCTGAAAGCAGGCGATGACTTCGATGACCTGCCGGAGACATATGTGATCTTCATTACCGCAAAGGATGTGCTGGGATACGGCCTCCCCATCTACCACATTGACAGGCATATCAATGAGCTGGGCATAAAGTTTGACGACATGGCTCACATCATCTATGTCAATGGCGAAAACAAATCTGACACACCCCTGGGCAGGCTCATGCAGGATTTTCAGAATGCCGACCCGGCAAAAATGCACTCCAGGCTTTTAGCGGACAAAATGAAACATCTAAAATCTCTTGACGAGGAGGTATGCAAAATGTGCAATATCGTAGAAGAATATGTTGCCGAGAGAATGGCAGAGGCAAAGGCGGAGCTTGCCAAAGCTGAAGCCGCCAGAGCTGAATCTGAAGCTGCCAGAGTGAAAGCCGAAGAAAAAGCGGCAACCAGCAAACTTGATTCTATAAAGAATCTTATGAAGAACACTCATTGGTCAGCCGAAAAAGCCATGGAAGCCATCGGCATCCCAAAATCAGATTATACTCAGTACCTTGCCCTGCTCTAACGCAATAATTTCATCAATAAAAATACTTTCATTTTTCTGCGGTTTAGTATATAATAATCTGGCTGGTATTATTATGCCAGTATAAACACATACTGCGGAGAGGTGTCCGAGTGGTCGAAGGTGCCTGACTCGAAATCAGGTGTGGCTAATAACCACCGGGGGTTCGAATCCCCCTCTCTCCGCCATTGAAAGCACAAGGCTCACGGCTTTTTCGCCGTGAGCCTTTTTGAATTACACCTATTCCCTTGCAGGATTTGCAAGGCCATTTACAAACTATCCTCTCAGCCGAAAATCTGCCCCGGCAGCTTCAGCTTTTCCTTTGGCGGAAACTGCTTATCAAACTCCTCAGCCTCTGCCTCATCCACGAAATATCCCTTCGGAGTGGCATATTCACCAGTAATCCCCTCCAGATACCCCGGAATCAGCTCACGGTACAGGAAAAACGAGGCATCCGCCCCCTCCGGCAGACCGTGATAGCGGATGCCGTACTCTGACGCTTCCACGCAGCCGCTCCTGCCGTAAAAATCAATATTTCCCTCGAAGCAAAGGGCACCAACCCCCAGAGACTTTGCCTGCTCAAAGCCATAATCCAGCAGGATTTTCCCATAGCCCTGCCGCTTGTATTCAGGCGCAATGCAGATAGGCCCCATGGTCATGATGGGAATACTCCTGCCATCATCAGCCTTGATTTCCGCCTCCATGAAAATAAAGAATAACATGAAAGGACTGGTGCAGACAAGCCGCACCAGCCCCACATACACTATATCGTTACTTCAGCACCATAACTTTAAGCCATTACTGCAAATATCATAAATTCACAAACATATCAAAACCTATCAGGCACTATGGCGCTGCTGGCTGCCATGAAGGTACGCCTCCACCGCCTCTATAAAGAGGCTGTGCACCTGCTGGTCAGCATCCAGCTCCGGATGGAAGGCCAGGGCCAGCTGATTGCCATAGCGGACTGCCACAATGCGTCCATCCACCTGTGCCAGCACCTCAACGCCCTCCTCCACGGACACCACATAAGGTGCCCTGATAAAAGTCATAGGAACCTGTCCCACTGTCTCCAGCTCCCCATAGGCGTGGAAGCTGCCCAGCTGCCGCCCGTAGGCATTGCGCTTTACGGTCATCGGGATAGTGGCAAAATGACGGGTATCGTCATCAGCAATATGGTCAGCCAGCAGAATCATCCCGGCACAGGTTGCCAGCACCGGCATACCTGCCTCAATGCGCTCCTTCAATGGCTCAAACATGCCGCTTTCCCTAAGGAGCTTCCCCTGCACGGTGCTTTCGCCACCCGGCAGCACCAGGGCATCAAAATCCTGCTGCAAATCCTCAGCATTGCGGAGCTCAATGCACTCCGCCCCCAGCTCCGACAAAACCTTCTCATGCTCTATAAAGGCTCCCTGCAAAGCCAAAACAGCTATTTTCATAAAACAGCACCTTCTTATTTACCGTCTTAATTTACCTTCTTATTTGCCGCGCTCTGCCATCAGCAGGCTGATTTCATCCTCATTGATGCCCACCATTGCTTCGCCCAGATCCTCGGAAAGACGGGCAATCAGGTCAGCATTCCTGAAGTTGGTAACGGACTGGACAATAGCTGCCGCACGCTTCTCAGGATTGCCGGACTTGAAGATGCCGGAACCTACGAAGACGCCCTCGGCACCCAGCTGCATCATCAGGGCAGCATCAGCCGGAGTTGCTACGCCACCGGCAGCAAAGTTTACTACAGGCAGGCGGCGGTTCTCATGCACATACTGCACCAGGTCATAAGGCACCCGCAACTCCTTGGCAGCCTCAAAAAGCTCATCCTTCTGCAAAGAAGCCACCCGGGCAATCTCTGCATTAATCTTGCGCATGTGCTGCACAGCCTGAATAATATCGCCGGTACCCGGCTCGCCCTTGGTGCGGATCATGGAAGCACCCTCGCTGATGCGGCGCAGTGCCTCGCCCAAATCCTTGGCACCGCAGACAAAAGGCACCTTGAACTGATGCTTGTCAATATGATAAACATTATCAGCCGGGGAAAGAACCTCGCTCTCATCAATATAGTCAATCTCAATAGCTTCCAGAACCTGCGCCTCTACAAAATGGCCGATACGGCACTTTGCCATAACAGGAATGGAAACAGCCTCCTGAATGCCCTTAATCATCTTCGGGTCGCTCATGCGGGATACGCCGCCTGCTGCGCGGATATCAGCCGGAATCCTCTCCAGTGCCATGACAGCGCAGGCACCTGCCGCCTCGGCAATCCTGGCCTGCTCAGGAGTGGTAACATCCATGATGACGCCGCCCTTCAGCATCTGTGCCAGCTGCTTGTTCAGCTCATATCTATTTTCTGTTTTCTGCTCGCTCATAAAAAAATCCTCACCTTCGTCACACTGCTATACCTTCATTGTACGGCTACAATTTTACAGCCTCTCTCCATATAGCGTTTGCATATATTTTTTCTATGTTTGTCCGTCAGCCTTGAACGATTGTAATTATATACGCTTTTGGCTATAACTAAAATAGCCAATAAAGATATTTTAAATATAGTCAGATTTATAACCAGATGCAATGCTGCCGATTGCTTATATTCCTTGACACAAATTGCAATTTTGTTTACACTTTGAGAAGGAAAAAATTATTTGCATATCATATATTATAAAGGAGAGCTTTTAACATGAGTGACCGTATCCGTACCCGATTCGCACCTAGCCCGACAGGCTACATGCACATCGGCAACCTGCGTACCGCACTGTACGCTTATCTTTTTGCCAAGGCAAATAAAGGAGATTTTCTGCTGCGCATCGAAGACACCGACCAGAAGCGTTTCGTAGCTGATGCCGTGGATTTTATTAACCGCACCCTTGCAGCCGCCCATATCGTACCTAACGAGGGACCTGACATCGGCGGCGACTGCGGCCCATACATTCAGAGCCAGCGGCTGGATATTTACAAGAAATATGCCGAGGAGCTGATTGCCAAGGGACATGCCTACCGCTGCTTCTGCGGCGATTCCAGCGAGGAACAGCATGAGGCTCAGGAGTCAGGGGATGCCAAGGCATTTGGCGGCTACAAGAGGACCTGCCGCGACCTGCCTCAGGAAACCATCGACCAGTATCTGGCAGAAGGCAGGCCTTATGTCATCCGTCAGAAAATGCCGCTGACCGGGGAGACTTCCTTTAACGATGCCGTACACGGCCATATCAGCTTCCAGAACGAAACCCTGGAGGACCAGGTTATCCTGAAGCAGGACGGCATGCCTACCTACAACTTTGCCAATGTCATTGATGACCATCTCATGAGCATTACCCACGTCATCCGGGGCACCGAGTTCATCACCTCCACCCCGAAGCATGTGCTTTTGTACCAGTTCCTGGGCTGGGAGCCGCCTGCTTTCATCCATCTGCCGCCTGTTATGGGCAAAAACGAGGACGGATCCGTTTCCAAGCTGTCCAAGCGCCACGGTGCCACAGGCTTCAGCCAGCTGGTAGACATGGGCTATCTGCCGGAGGCAATTACCAACTATGTGGCTCTGCTGGGCTGGAGCCCGAAATCCGAGCAGGAAATCTTCACCATGGATGAGCTGATTGCCAAGTTCAATCTGGACGGCCTCAGCAAATCCCCGGCAGTATTTGACTACAACAAGCTGGACTGGGTAAACGGCGAATACTTCAAGGCAATGAGCGATGCAGGCTTTGCTGCCGGAGCCAAACCTTTTGCTGGCGAGCTGCCTGAGAAAATCGGCGAGGAAAAGTGGCTTTATCTGGCTGCCCTGCTCCGAACCCGCGTCAGCCGCTACAATCAGGTAGGTGAGCAGATCGGCTTTTTCAGCCAGCTGCCTGACTATACTGCTGACCTTTTTGCCAACAAGCGCAACAAGGTCACCCCTGAGAAGGCAGCGGAAATCCTGCCGATAGTTATCTCCATTCTGGAAAAGGTGCAGGACTGGACACCGGAGGGCATTGATGCTGTACTGCAGCCGGGCGTTGCCGAGTCAGGCATCAAGATGGGCACCTTCATGTGGCCGGCACGCATCGCCCTGTCCGGGCAGAAGGTTACCCCTGGCGGTGTAACAGAGCTCTTATACATCCTGGGCAGGGAGGAATCCTTCCAGCGGCTGCAGGCAGGGCTTGCCAAGGCGCAGGGCTGATAACCAGCACATTATCAAAAAACTAACTTTTTTTCAAAAAAGCTATTGACATAAATTCGAATATAGTGTAATATAATTATTGTCATTGGCGCGTTGGTCAAGTGGTTAAGACTCCGCCCTCTCACGGCGGCTTCAAGGGTTCGAATCCCTTACGCGTCACCAATTGATAGCTTGAGGCTGGAACTGTGTTCCAGCCTTTTTTGTGCCTTTCTTTATACCTATTTTGCTAGTAGTTTTCTATGTATACATAAGCCATTCATTGACAACATATATGTTTAACACTAAAATGGATTGTGAATTATTTTTTCATCTATTTTTCACAAATGAGGTGTGTATGTATGTCAACTAGCGGTTTATCCAAAAAAGGCAGTGCCGGCCTCACCTTTGCCATTTTCCTTGGCCTGATGCTGGGCATTGTATTCGGGCTGCTGGTGCCGGGACGCTTTGAGTTCCTGCTGCCGGCAGTAGATTTAGTCAGTTCCCTGTATATGAACGCCCTCAGGATGATGATTTATCCTTTGGTCTTCTGCTCCCTGATTACGGGCATTCAGGGCATCGGCAGCATTTCCGCCACAGGCAGGGTTGGCTTCCAGTCTTTGCTGTATTTCTGCAGCACCACCCTGCTGGCAAGCCTTTTGGGACTTTTCCTGCCTATGATGCTGGGCGTAGGCCAGGGCATCTCCATCACCATGTCAGAGACAGATGTACAGGCAATGAAGTTCACCAGCCTGCTGGACACAGTAAAAAATCTGATACCAGCCAATCCTGTTGCCAGCTTTGCCGAAGGCAACATGCTGCAGATTTTGTTCTTTGCCGTGGCAGTAGGCATCGCCTGCCTTTCCCTCAAGGAACAGGCACAGCCCTTCGTCCGGCTTTGTGAAGCCGTCAACGCCATCTGCCTGAAGGTTGTAGGGGTAGTAATCTACTTCACCCCTATCGGCGTTTTCTGCACCATTGCCAATGTGGTGGTGGCAAACGGCACCGATACCATTATTTCCCTTGCCGGTGTCATGATTGCCCTCTATACCACGCTGCTTCTCTACATACTTATCGTGTATGGCGGCATTGTGCGTCTGGTGGGCAAGATGGGGCTGCGGGAGTTTTTCGGCGCTGTCATGCCGGCAGCCCTCAACGCCTTCGGCACCTGCTCCAGCTCCGCCACTCTGCCTATTGCCAAAAACTGTGCTGATAAGCTGGGGGTGCCTAACGAGATTTCTTCCCTTTCCCTGCCTCTTGGTGCCACCATCAACATGGATGCTGTATCCATCGTCATGTCCTTTATGATTGTCTTCTTTGCCAACGCCTGCGGCGTTGATGTGAATCTGGGGCTGATGGTGGTAGTAATGCTCAGCAACACCTTGCTGTCCATCGGCACTCCCGGCGTACCTGGAGCTGCCATTGCCAGCTTTGCGGCACTGTCAACTATTGCCGGACTGCCTGCCGGCATCCTGGCAGTATATATCAGCGTCAACACCATGATTGACATGGGTGCCACCTGCTGCAACGTGCTGGGCGACCTGGCATGCAGCGTAGCCATGAAGGAAACCCTGCATCTGGAGAGCTGATGAGCTCATCATAAGCAAAAATCATACCCCGGCAGCAAACGGCGGCCAGCTGCCTTTTGCTGCTGACAGAAAAATATCGTATGATGCACCGAGACGCACCATACGATATTTTTTATGGGAAAATTTATTGCTGTTTTTCCGCCCGGTAGTTGTAGACAGTCCTGATAGGAAACGGAATCTCTATCCCTTCCTGACGATAACGCCTGGTCAGGGCCTTGATAAACTCATGTTTCAGCCTGAACTGGTCGGCAAACTGGCTGCAGTGCAGCACCACATTGAAGTCTATGCTGCTGTCATTGAAGGTATGGAAGTACACCGCCGGTTTCTTTGTCACGGTGGCATCAACCTCCTTCGTCACCTGCTCCGCCACTTCCACAGTGACCTTTTCCACAAAATCCAGGTCGCTGTCATAGGCAACACCGCAGGGAACCTTGATGGCCATGTCAGGCTCCGGCATGCAGTAATTGGTGATAATCGCGCTGGAAATCTTCTGGTTCGGCACCACGATGGCATTGCCGGAGGTGGCAATAATAGTCGTAAAACGCCAGGTGATATCCTCCACCCTGCCTTCCTCGCCGGTACTGAGCCGCACATAATCATCAATGCTCAGCTGCTTGGACATCAGGAGATAAATACCGGCACAGATATTGGCAAGGGTTTCCTGCAAGCCCAGGGCGATGGCCATACCGCCGATACCCATTGCTGTCAGGAGAGGTGCCACTGAAATCCCCATGGAGCTGAGGATCAGCAGTATGCCCAGTGCATAGATAACTACATTGACGATATTGGGCAGCAGGCTGGTCTGGGGAATGTTCGCATTCCGCCGGGCATAAAACTCAATAAGGCCAGTTGCTGCCCTGGCCAGCACCTGAAATATGGTAAAGCTCAGCCATGCCGACAATATATAGGAAAACAAATCCACTGCCGCCCATTTGAGGCTGGTGGAATTAATCAGCCAGTAAAGGGTGGAACCCACAATCCATGCCCTGGGCAGCCCCCGTGCCGCCTTCAGCAGAATATACTTGAGTGAAATCTCCTCCCTGTCGGCAAAATGCTTTGCCAGCCTGTTCTCTACCAGGCTGTTGATAAACTGCCCGATACACAGGGCAGTCAGCAGGATGCAGAAGGGCATCAGCAGCATATCTGCCAGCTCCTCCGGCGTGATGTTTTTCATCATGTTAAGAAATTCGTAAATGTTAAAGGACTCGCCCATATTTCATACCTCCTCTATAAAGACTGCTATATTATACACTATTTTTTTCAGTTTTGTATTGTATTTTTTGAAAAGTTATGATATGCTATCGCGTGGCAGTTAATATCCTTTATATTTTGCGGGCGGCATCCCCAGCGAGCTGCACCGGACGGCATAACTGTCATATTGTGATACCTGTGCGTCTTTGGGGAACCCGAAGGCGTTTTTGTTTTTCTAGGTTGCGTTTCTATTCTATTTTTCTGTTTTGTTGTGTGCAAGGAGACGATAAAGATGAAAATTTTGCGTACTGTTGCCGAAATTACCGAATTTGCCAAGGCTGCCCAGCAGGCAGGCAAGGTGATCGGGCTGGTGCCTACCATGGGCGCACTGCATGAGGGACATCTCACCCTGATGCGTACCGCCAGGGAAAAGTGTGATGTAGTCATCGCTTCTGTTTTCGTAAATCCTGTCCAGTTCGGCCCTAACGAGGATTATGATGCATATCCTCGCCGCTTTGAGGAGGACTGCCAGAAGCTGGAGTCCGTGGGCGTAGACGCAGTTTTCCATCCTGAGCCAAAGGAAATGTACCCTGAGGGCTATGGCACCTATGTAAATGTGGAGTCTGCCTTCACCGGCAAGCTGTGCGGCGGCCAGCGTCCGGGACATTTCCGGGGGGTAGCCACCGTCGTAACCAAGCTCATGAACCTGAGCCGTGCCCAGGAGGCTTTCTTCGGCCAGAAGGATGCCCAGCAGGTGCTCGTTATCCGCCGCTTTGTCAAGGATTTGAATATCCAGGTCAACATCAACATGGTGCCGATTGTCCGGGAGGAATCCGGCCTGGCCAGAAGCTCCCGCAACGCCTACCTCTCCCCGGAGGAAAAGACTGCTGCCCTGGTACTTTCCCGCAGCCTGAAAAAGGCAGAGGCGGCTTATGAGGCTGGTGAAAAATCCGTGGAGGCACTGAAAAAGGTTGTCCGTGAGGAAATTGCCACTGAGCCTATGGCTGTCATTGACTATGTGGAGCTGTACAGCTTTGATGAGCTGAAGGAAATCGAAACCGTCAACGGAGAAAGCCTCCTTGCCATTGCTGTCAAGATTGGCAAAACCCGTCTGATTGATAATATCATACTGGGCTGAAAAATACCCAAAAGACTTTTGAAAAGTTATTGAGTTCAATGTTATCGAGTTGGAACTATTGAGTTGGAAATTATTGAATTGTTGTAAGTGAGAAAGGAACAGAAAATGATACTGAATCTGCTGAAATCAAAAATCCACTGCGCCACTGTTACCGAAGCCAATCTGAAATACATGGGCAGCATCACCATCGACGAAGCTCTCATGGAGGCCGCCCACATCCTGCCAAATGAGCGGGTGCAGGTGGTGAACAACAATAACGGTGCCCGCCTGGAAACCTACGTCATCCCTGGCCCGCGCAACTCCGGCGTCATCTGCCTCAACGGCTCCGCTGCCCGCATGGTACAGCCTGAGGATATAGTCATCATCATGGCATACGCTTTCTTTGATGAAAAGGAAGCTGCTGCTTACAAGCCGACTGTAGTCATGGTTGATGAAAAAAATGCGGTTAAGGAAATACGCTCCATTGAGTACCACGGACAAACAGAATAATTCCAGTTTATCGTCGTGAAGGTATGAGGCTTTTGGAACATTAACGGATAAGTTTTGTTAGTTTGTGGATTCTGTTCAGACTAAAAATGGGATGAGCGGGACAGCTACCCATAGAAAACACGCTCGCGCTCGAGGGATAACAAAACCCTATATCCATGATTATTTTCGGTCTAAATCCTTGTCTGCGTTGTTGT
>JAEDOE010000025.1 GCA_016302095.1 Anaerovibrio sp.
ATTTTTGCTATTTTGAAAGCTTTTCTCATTATTCTATTTGTATTTTATCATTTAATATGCTAAATTATAGAAAGGGCATGTTTTTTCGCTACCAGACAATATATGCCGTAACCACTAATATATTACTTACTACACAATAAGGAGACTTCTCATGAAAAAAATACTTTATCTTTTTACCGCTATCCTGCTGCTCTCCGCCACCCTGCTGACGGGCTGCGGGCAAAACAGCACCGCAGATAATGGCCAAAAAGCTGACGGCAAGTTCCGCATTGTTACATCCTTTTATCCTGTCTATATCGCTACCGCCAATATCACCAAGGGCGTGGACGGCGTAGAGGTCATCAACATGACCAAGCCACAGACCGGCTGCCTCCATGATTATCAGCTCACCACTGACGACATGAAAACCCTGGACCAGGCAGATGCCTTTGTTGCCAACGGTGCCGGCATGGAGGCCTTCCTGGACAAGGTCATCAATGAGCACAAGAACCTGAAGGTCATTGATGCTTCCAAGGATATTGAGCTTTTGCAGGATGAGGAAGGCGAGAATCCTCATGTGTGGCTGAGCATCACCGATGCCATCCGCCAGGTGGACAACATTGCTGCCCAGCTGGCAGAGGCTGACCCGGAGCATGCCGCAGCCTACAAAGCTAATGCCGTAGCCTACACAGACAAGCTGAAGGCCCTGCAGGCAAAGCTCCATGCCGAGCTGGACGCCCTGCCGCATCGCGACATAGTAACCTTCCATGAGGCCTTCCCGTATTTTGCCAAGGAATTCAACCTGAACATCGTCAAGGTAATTGAGCGTGAGCCTGGCACCGAGCCGACTCCATCCGAGCTGCAGGAAACTATTGAGGAAGTAAACAAGCTGCCGGTGAAGGTGCTGTTCACCGAGCCTCAGTATTCCCCAGCCGCTGCTGAAACTATCAGCCGGGAGACAGGTGCCAAAATCTACTCCCTTGACCCGGTGGTAACAGGCGAAGCCAACGAGGCTGCACTGGATGCCTACATCACCACCATGGAGAAGAATGCCGCTGTCCTGAAGGAAGCATTGCAGTAATACAGTAATACAGTAATCCGCAAATCCCCCCAATGCAGGTGCATCAGCCTGTATCGGGGGGATTTATATTGCAATAAACCGGTATTGCAGCCAGCTTATTATTGCAGCAAATTTGCAAAAAAAATCGCCAGGGAGCATGCTCCCCGGCACATAGCATGAAAATATTATTTTAGGCGGTGCGAACAATAACCGATACTCCATCGGGAATTACTGTCACACTGGCGTTATTACCCTTTATCTCAAAAGCACGCTGCAATGCTTCCTGGAAAGTAGCCGCATGCTCCATGTGCATTTCCTTTATCATCTCAGGGCTGCACATGTCAGTCACCATAATCACGGTAAATTTATCCAAAATCCTGGCCAGAATCTGCATTTCCCACTGGTCAGGGATGGTTTCATTCCTTGGCACCTTGGCAATACGCTCCAAAAGAGCATGAGGACTTGCCGCATCCCGGAGATTTTCATAGAAGGACTGGCCGCCATGGCCGTCGTTGCAGGCGGAAACCATGATGATGACACCGCCCTCCTTGCAATTTGCCTCGGCAGCAGTCATGCCCTTTACAGACTGATAGATATTCTGATCCAGCGGATAACCGCCGTTAGTAGTCACCACAATATCAGAAGGATTTGCCTTGACCTCCGCCATCTTCAGCACAAACTCGCAGCCTGTCACATGAGCCTGCTCGCTATCACCGGCAAAGGCACCGATAACCTTCTTATCCGCATCAATGACCACGTTCAGAATGAATGACAGTTTTGCCTGCTGAGCCGCGTAGAGCATATCGCGATGGATAGGATTGTTCTTCAGGATGCCCGTCCTGGCATAAGGGCTGGCAATAAACTCACTGCAATGATTTGCCATCACGGTAGTCGCAGAGGCAATGCCCGGCAGAATGCTCTTTCTGCCGCCAGAGAAGCCTGCAAAGAAATGGGACTCAATAAAGCCCTCGGCTATCAGAAGGTCAGTATCAATGGCGAGGCGGTTCAGCTTCAAAGCGCCCCCTGACGGCAACGTCCCCAGGTCTGCCATACCGGCATCATCACGGGAATCATGGACAATAATCTTTTCCTCCGCCACAATCTTCTCGCCATACTTCTGCACCAATTCCTCATGGGTAGTAGCCCGATGAAAGCCCGTGGCAATCAGGATGGTAATATCAATCTCAGGATTTGCCTCACGGATCCTTCTCAGCAGGATAGGCATCGTCACATGGCTCGGCACAGGCCTGGTGTGGTCGCTGGAAATGATGACCATGGATTTCTTGCCCTTGACCAGCTCCTCCAGGGACTGGCTGCCAATGGGATTATCCAGGGCGCGCTCCACGATCTCCTGCTCCGTTCCCTCCATGCGGCAGCCTGCCGGATCAGACTCCAGCACCCCCTGGAAATTCTCGTCAGGAATCTCAATATTCATCCGAATTTTGTTATAAGGAATTTTCAACTCCATAAAAGACACTTCCCCCTTCTATTACCCTTTACACCCCAACTTCTCTCTCAATTGCGAATTATTTAATATTGATTATACAGCAAATACAATCATTTGGCAATATGTTTTTCAAAAATTCATCTAACAAATTTCTGGCATTTTTCTGCATATTTTCGTGACAAAATTACGCTTGTACGATATAATTACGATATAATCTTGCATGATATAATTATGATGTAACTTTGTACGGTGTAATATTGTAAGGAGTGGAAACTATGCACATCCCGGAAAACTATCTCAGCCCGAGTACCTGTGCGGTACTGACCGCAGCCATGGCACCTGTCTGGTACATGAGCCTGCAAAAAGTAAAAAAGGAACTGCCGCCGGAAAAGCTGTCCTTTTTGGGAGTTGCCGCTGCTTTTTCCTTTCTCGCCATGATGTTCAACATACCTTTGCCGGGCGGCACCACGGGACATGCTGTTGGCGGTACGCTGATTGCCCTGCTTTTCGGGCCCTATGCCGCCTGCCTTGCCGTCAGCGTGGCACTAATCGTGCAGGCGGTATTCTTCGGGGACGGAGGTATCCTTGCCATCGGCGCCAACTGCTTCAACATGGCATTCCTGCTGCCCTTTGCAGGCTATTATGCCTTTAGCCTGCTGAAAAAATGCTTCACCTCAGACGCGATGCTGCCTGTTTGCGCCGCAGTGGCCGGCTTCATCGGCATCAATGCAGCAGCCCTTGCCGCCGCCATAGAGTTCGGCATCCAGCCCCTGCTGTTCACCAATGAGCTGGGACAGGCGTTGTATTGCCCTTATCCCCTTTCCATCTCCATTCCTGCTATGATGGCAGGCCACCTGACGATTTTCGGCATGGCAGAAGCAGTATTTACAGGTGCCATGCTGGCATATCTCACCAAGGCAGCACCGGCATTTTCCAGCAGCACCACCAGGTATGCTGACAAGAAAATCGGGGCTTCCATCGCCGCCCTGCTGGCACTTATTATCCTCTGCCCTCTCGGTCTCATTGCCGAAGGCACTGCCTGGGGGGAATGGGGCGCAGAAGAAATGGCTGCCCTGACAGAGAGCGGAGTTCCTCTCGGCTACACTCCTGAGGGCATGCTGGATGGTTTCAGCCTTGATGTGTGGTTCCCGGACTATGCCATCAGCGGCATGCCTGATGCCTTTGCCTATATCCTTTCGGCTATCATCGGCACTGCCATGCTGATTATTGCCTTCAAGCTCTGGAGCTCCTTTGCAGCAGCCAAGTAATAAAACCCCCATAGCCCCATAGACAGCATAGACACCATATCACCTCATGCCGCCCCCTGCGTTTCTGCAAAACAATAAAAATACAAGGGGATATTGCCATGCAGCTTCCTGACTGGCTAAAAAATGAAGAACAATATATTCCTGGCAAGGACCGTGACTATTTTATCTCCCGGTCCTTTTTGCGTATCACCGCTGTCCTTGCCAAATACGGATATCAGCCCGCTTTCTTGCAGGAAAAATTCTGTCCTTCCCCTATGGCAGCCCTGCTGTTTCTGCTTGGTCTCATCCTGCTGGCTGTTACCAGCAGCCAGCCTTATTTTCTCTACACTCTGGCAGCCCTGCTCTTGTCCCTGCTTGCCCTGCAGGATGGCGTTATGATAAGGCAACTGCTGCTGCCGCCGGTTCTGGCGGCAGCCTTTTCCCTGCTTATCCTGCTGCCGGCAATTCTTTTCACTGCCAATCCCCTCACTCTGCTGCTGCCCTGCAAAACCTTCCTTACGGTACTGGCTTCCGGCCTCTTTGCCAGCCTGTACTCCTGGAACAGGATTACCGCCGCCATCAGCTGGTTTCACGTTCCCCAGCTCTTGATCTTCATTCTGGATACCGCCCTGAGATATATTTTCCTGCTGGGAAACCTTTCCCGTGACTTTCTGACAGCCCTGAGGCTGCGCTCCATCGGCTGCAATCACCAGAAGTCACGAGCGATGGCAGGGATAACAGGCAACCTTTTCCTCAAATCCCAGGAAATGTCCCAGGAAATGTATCACGCCATGCAATGCCGCGGCTTCACCGGCACCTACCCCCACAGCCACCAGCTGCCCTGGAAAGGGGCGGACATTGTCCTTCTGCTGCTATTTGCCCTCCTGCTTTTTATCTACCTGAGATTGGAGCTGCTCCTATGAAAGACATCTTATGCCATGCGGCAAACACAATAAGCATCCTGCAAAACAGGCCGGGCACAATGGCCACATCATCCAAGGGGAGAGATGGGATATATCCATCATATCCATCACGCCAGGCAATGAATGGCACTGGCACAACTGTCATTGAGCTGAAGGACATCGAATTTGGCTACCTGCCGGGGCAATCCGTACTGCATCGCCTCAGCCTGAAGGTAAATGCCGGTGCTGCCCTGCAGCTGACTGGTGCCAACGGCTGCGGCAAGACCACCCTCATCAGGCTGCTGAACGGCATCGCCTTTCCTGACAAGGGCACCTACCTCTTTATGGGGGAGCCGGTCACAAAGCAAAGGCTGGCAGATAGTGCCTACGCCAAATGGTTTCACCAAAAAATCGGCTATGTCTGGCAGAACCCCGATGCCCAGCTCTTTTGCAGCAGCGTGGAGGAAGAAATCGCCTTCGGCCCTGCCCAGATGGGGCTGTCCCCGGCAGAAATCCGCCAGCGGACTGATGATACCCTGGCACTTCTCCATATAGAGCATTTACGCCATCGTGCCCCCTACACCCTCAGCGGCGGTGAAAAGAAAAAGACCGCCATCGGCACCATCCTGGCCATCAATCCCCAGATATGGGTGCTGGACGAGCCCATGAACGACCTGGATGCCGCAGCTCAGCTGTGGCTTGCCGACCTTCTGTACAGCCTGCAAAAAGCAGGCAAAACCATCATCTTTACATCTCACGAGCAGCAGCTGGCCGCCACCCTCCATGCAACCAAAAAAGACTTAGCCTGACCAGAGGCTAAGTCTTTTTACAATTTTACAAATTTGCAGTCATTCAGGCAGCTGCTTCCATTTAGGCACTCCGCCCCGGCTATCTCAATGGATGCTGACAGCCCGGAACACGCTGGTATCAGCCCGATGCCGCGACTTGGAATACTCAAAGGGCCTGCCATCACTGAGAAAAGCCACCTGTGCCACCTGCAGCACCGGCAGCACGCCCTCAATCTGCAAGAACTCCTTCTCCTCCTCCGTAGGCATATCGGCGCTGACTGTGCGGTGGGCAGACTGGATTTGCAGCTTCAGGGTATTCTCGATATGGTTGTAGATGGAGTTCATCAGCACCTCCTGCTTGATGCCGGGGATCACCTCGATAGGCATCTGGGTGTACTCCACATTCTCAGGCTTGCCGTCCAGATAGCGGATACGGATGATATCATATACAAAATCCTCCGTGGAAATCTTCAGCTTCTCCGCAACCTCCGGGCTAGGATGCACTATCTCGAATTTCTTCACATCGGTGCTGACCTGATGGCCCTGATGGGTATTGCTGAAGCCGCCAAACTGGCCGCACATGCCCACATTCTCCACATCCTCCTCCTGCACCCCCTTCACGAAGGTGCCGGAGCCCCGGCGCTTCACTACCAGCCCCTGCTTCACCAGCTCATCCACGGCACGCTTCACCGTAATGCGGCTGACACCGTACTGGGCACACATTTCCTTTTCCAGTGCCAGCTGGCTGCCAGGCTCATACTTGCCGCTGGCAATATCATTATAAATATCCTGTGCAATCTGTTCATACTTATTCATACAGCTTTACCCCTTATCTATATATTTGCAATACTTACCACAATGTATTCGCATAGCTTTCTTTTAGACATTATATCACAAAACAACATATTTTCATATACATATATCACATTTTTTCTAAACAAAAGATATGTTATCTAAAATAAAGATATGTTTTTTATTCCGCTGACAGAAAAAGCCTGCTTGGGGGAGCAGGCCTTCTCTGCGTGCAGCAGCCCTGCCAGCCAGCCCAAGGGACAGGACAGCAAAGCCACCGCACAGGGTACGAATATAAATTTAAAGAAACTAGAGGGACATTAGTACAGAGTCACCTGCACCAACTATCAAAAACCATTATTCTCGCTGAGGCTCTTGAACCACACGCCAGATTTTTTAATGGTTTTCTTCTGAGTTGCCAAATCGTCTACGGCAATCAGGCCATAGCGATTCTTGTAGGCATTCATCCAGGACCAGCAATCAATCGGTGTCCACAGATGATAGCCAAAGCAGTTAGCACCTTCCTCAATGCCCTTGTGGAGCCACTCAAGATGCTCCTTGATAAAGTCAATGCGATAATCGTCATCAATTACCCCATCGGCATTGCGGAACTTTGCCTCGCCCTCAACGCCCATGCCATTCTCGGAAATATACCACGGAATGTTGCCATAGTTGTCACGGACATTGATAGCAATATCATAAATAGCCTTCGGATAAATCTCCCAGCCACGATGCGGGTTAATCCTTGCCTCAGGCCACTCGTAATCCTCAAAATGCTTCTCCGGCAGCCACCCAAGGGACTCATCCAGCGCAGTCTCCCTTGCCTTGGCCCGGGCAGGATGATAGTAGTTTACACCCAGGTAATCCACGGTATTATTTCTGATGATTTCCAGCTCCTCCGGCTCAGACTCCCAGATAACGCCGTCATCGGTAAGAATCTTCACCAGCTCAGCCGGGAACTCGCCCTTTACAGCCGGGTCCAGAAAAGCATTGTTCTTGAAAATCTCGGCAAAATGGGCAGCTGCCACATCCTCAGGGCTCTCAGAGCGAGGGTAAGCAGGGGTCAGGTTGATGACAATGCCAATCCTGCCATCCTTGATGCCTTCCTTCTCGCAATACTCGTGATAAGCCTGCACGCCCTTGGCAGAAGCCAAATTAATATTGTAGATAATCTGCACGGCAGCCTTGCCGTCCACCTTCAATGGATAGTGGAACTTGTAGAGATAGCCGCCCTCAGGAATAACCATCGGCTCGTTGAAGGTAATCCAGTCCTTTACCCTGTCGCCGAAAAGCTCATAGCACTTCCTGGCGAAGATAACAAACAAATCCACTACCTTCTTGGACTCCCAGCCGCCGTACTGGTGCAGGAGCTCCACCGGTATATCGAAATGAACCAGGTTCATGATGGGGCGGATGCCCTTTGCGATGAACTCGTCAATAACCTCATTGTAAAAACGCACTGCGTCAGCATCCACCTCGCCGGTCTCAAAATCCTTAATCAGGCGGGACCACTGAATGGAAGTGCGCACGGAATTAAGCCCTACCTGCTTCATGAGGTCAATATCCTCACGGAAGCTGTTGTAGAAATTGGATGCCACATTAGGGCCTACCTTGTCAAAAAAGGCATCCGGGTCAGTATCATACCAATAATCAAAAATGTTGCGATGTGCCTTGTTGAAACGGCCTTCGGACTGTGGGCCGGAAGTAGCCGCCCCCCACCAAAAATTCTCTGGAAACTTGTACTGCATAAAAATCCCTCGTCTTTATAAAATGCTTCTTTAATTGCTTCTAAAACTAACAATGCTTTAACTAACAATGCTTCAGCTAATGCTTAATGCTTCTTTTAAAATGGCACGGCCGTCCTTAGCCAGCCGTGCCACCTGTTCACACCTGTCCCTTACTTCTGGGACAGCTTTTCATACATATCTACCATCAGGGAAGCCATATCCCTCACAGCCAAAGCGGTCATAAAATGATCCTGGGCATGGATCAGGAGAACGGACTTCTCAACCTCCTGGCCATCGCACTCAGCAGAAATCAAATCAGTCTGCATCTGATGCGCCTCGCCGATTTCCTTGCCACCGGCAGCAATCTGCTCACGAGCCTTGGCAATATCGCCATCCTTGAACAAATCCCGCAGGGCATTAATCACCAGGGCACGGCCATTACCTGAATAGGTAATGATTTCCATAGACTGCTCTACAACCTTCTCGTCCATAAATTAAGCTTCCTCCTCGTCATATTCGTCCTTGACCTTGTTACCGGCAATGACGAACGGTGCATAAATCGCAATATCAACCAGCAGCCATACTACCTGCAAAAGACCGCCCATAATGGAGCCGGTACCGATGGTGCCGCCAAAGAACAGAGGCATGGTCCAAGGCACCACATACTTGAAGATTGGCACCAGGCCGATAGAAATTGCTACATAACCAATTACAGTGTTTACCAATGGAACCAGTACATAAGGAACCAGCAGCAGAGGATTCAGGACGATTGGCAGGCCGAAGGCGATTGGCTCCTGAATGTTGAAGAACATAGCAGGGGCACCCAGCTTTGCTACTGCCCTCCAGCTTTCCTTCCGGGAGAAAATCAGAATAGCAATAACCAAAGCCATAACATGCATCAAGCCAGCCTCAAAGAAGCCGTTGCTGAAGATATAGCTGGCATCGCCAGCCTGGTTGGCCAGCTGTGCAGGCATGTAAACCATGTTCTGAATAGCAGCAGTAACGTTGTGGCCATGAATACCGAACCACCAGAAGAACCATACAATAGCCTGATAAAGAATAGAGAAGCCAAGTCCCTGGGAAAAGCCCATCAGCGGTGCCTGAATAAGGCTGTAAATCAGGTCATTCAAGCAGGCAGAACCCATAAACTGGCAGTTTGCCAAAATAGTGGAGAAAACGGTGAAGAAACCCAGGGTAAAGAATACCGGCACCAGAACCTCAAAGGACTTGGCCACTGCCGGTGGTACGGTCTCCGGCATCTTAATCTTCATCTTCTCGTTATTGGAAAGCTTTACAAACAGCCAGGAAGCGACGGTGGCAACGATAATGGCAGTCAGCACGCCCTTGTTGCCGAAGTAGTTCATGTCGAAGCCGCCCAGCTTCTCACCGGCCTTGGTCACAATCTGCTGCGGCGTCATGATGATGAAAGCACCGGTAGCAGTCAGCGCGGTGGAGAACTTGTCACCGCCCCAGATGCCGCCCAGGCGGTAAGCGAAGGCAACAACCAGCAGGAAGGAGAAAACACCGAAACCTACGGTTACTACGTTGTTGCAGAGCCCCTGCAGTATCTGCAGGGTTGCCACAAAGCCGGAAGCCTTGTAAGCGTCCCCGGTAAGGCCGGTAATGCTGGCCCCCAGGTTCATGCCGTCAGGCCCCAGCACAGTGCCCCACGGATCCAGGACTACCCACTCCATAATGCCGAAGAAGGAACCAACGATGATGAACGGCAACAGCATGGAGAAGGAATCTCGCATGGCCAGCAGGTACTTATTGCTGGACACCTTGCCGGCAATAGGCATCATGACTGCCTCAAACTTTTCAATTACGGAAGAATTCATTTTTT
>JAEDOE010000357.1 GCA_016302095.1 Anaerovibrio sp.
TCCCGGTGTTGTACTTGCGGATTTCCATAGCAGACATATCCTCAGTCTTTTCGCCCTTCAGCTTGGCATAATTCAGCTGGGCCTGCTCATCAATATCCACGGTATTCTTGCCATCCCGGTCAAGCACATTGCCCTTGATTTCATCGAAATACACCAGCACTGCCGTAATAAACAGCATCTTGTGGTTGTAATCGTTGATAACCTTGCCCACATAATACTTCTTGAAGGTGTCCCGGACGTCATCAGTAATCAGGTCCAGTGCCTCAATAATCTTGATGTACCTGAAATCATCCCCCTTGTCGGTGGTAAAGGTAATCAGGCTGTTGCAGGCTCGGGCAATCTTGACGCCGTTGCCGTCCTGCTCGTCAAAGAGCAGCAGCTGACCTTTGTCGATGCGCTCATCAATATCGGTGTAGCTCTCAACGCTCTGAACCTCGGTCAGGGAGAAGTAGGTAGCGCTGCGGTCCAGGGCAAGGCCTGCCAAAATGCCCGCAATACGTGCCGTGTACTGCACCGCGTTATAGGTGGTGTATACCGGGTCGCCGTTTTCATCGGTGCCGTTCTCCGCCACAATATCATCAGTGCAGAAATTGACAACGCCCTCATGGTCGGCAGCCTGCTTGGCGCATACCGCCTTGAAGGTCTTGCGCTTATTGTTGCGCTGGGCAATTACCCAGCTGGACAAATCCGCCTGCTCCGTGCCCGTGCTGGTAGGGTTGCAAACCCAGTTCCACTTGACGGACTGGATGAGGCCAAGCACGTCATTCTGGTCTGTCAGATGTCCATCCGGCTCAATCTCCGTATCAGCATCAGGGATTACATAAAGAAGCACCCTCAGAGGCGTGCCCTTCAGGCACAGCTTCACCAGCTCCACGGACTTAGCCGAAAGAATCTCGTCCGGAATATCCGTGGTATCGGATATCCTGAACTGCTGGATTTCATTCTTGCCGCCATCATGCAGAATCATAGCCACAATGCCACGGGCACTGCGCTTGATGGCCGTCGTGCCCTGGGTCCTGAAATTAATCAGCACCTGGGGCAGGCCAAACAACTCAGCTTCATTCGCCATTTATCTTCATTCCTTTCATAGTCAAATCAAATTCAAGCTCCTCCATCTTGTCGACAGGGGCAACCTCCACCGCATCGACAAAATTCAAATCAAAATAGTAATGCAGTATATCGTCCACGATAGTTGACCTGCCATCCAGCACCGTTATAGCCCTGTCCTTGACCCGGAACACCGGGCGGATAAGGCCGTCCAGCCTGTCCGTCAGCTCAAACAGCTCCCTGCGGCTCACACGCCCTGCCCTGTCCTGGGGCAGAACCGCGGATATAACCACGGCTATGCTGCGCTCAGAACACACATCGTCAACGCTCCGCGTGCGCTGATCCAGCTCCACATAAAAATACGGGGCATGAGGCCGCTCCACGTTGTCGAAATGCACCTTCCAATCAGGATAGGCGGATTTCAACAGGGCTGCCAGGGCATCCCGTATATCCAGCAATGAAATCATCATGACAGCAGCCCCTCCAAAATCTCCATGGCATCCGCCTCAAAGTTATCCTCGGTTTCCTTCACCGCATCCCGGAGCATGTGCCTGCCTTCCACAAAAGGCTGCTTCAGCCTCTTGCCAATGGCTGGCACAAACCTGCCTACCTTCTGGCGATGCCCCCACTCCACATGGGCGGCGTATTCGGTGTTGTTATATACATACACCCTGCCCTCCTTGGGAGCAGTGCGTTTCCAATCGTTCCGTAGGGCCCCGGTATCAACTGGCGTGAGATTTTTTGCCCTGCCAGCCAGCTGCTCCCCCATCTGGGCCAGCAGCTTTTCCTGCACCTCTGCCGAATTTTCCAGCTTGCCAAGAGCCTTATCCAGCGCGTCCAGCCCGCTGATGGTAAAATCCGCCATATCATCACACCCCGACTTCACGCTTGTTGACAATGCGTAGCAGGCTGATTTCCTGATGTGTCGGATAACAGAATGACTGGCTGGCATTCAACCTGAATTCCTGCCCCTGGTGCTGGAT
>JAEDOE010000358.1 GCA_016302095.1 Anaerovibrio sp.
GAATGAATATTCATGAGTATCAGAGTAAGCAGGTACTGAAATCTTTCGGTGTAAATGTTCCAAACGGCATTCCGGCATTTACCGTTGAGGAAGCTGTTGAAGCTGCAAAGAAGCTTGATTCCAAGGTGACTGTAGTAAAGGCACAGATTCACGCAGGCGGTCGCGGCAAGGCTGGCGGCGTAAAGATTGCCAAGTCCCTGGATGAGGTCAAGGAGTATGCAACCGAGCTTTTGGGCAAGGTGCTGGTTACCCATCAGACCGGTCCTGAGGGCAAAAAGGTTGGAAGACTTCTCATTGAGGAAGGCTCCAACATTGCCAAGGAGTATTATCTGAGCTTTGTCAATGACCGCAATACTGCAAAGATCGTTATGATTGGCTCCGAGGAAGGCGGCATGGAGATCGAGAAGGTTGCTGCCGAGAACCCTGAGAAGATTATCAAGGAGTACATTGATATTTCCGTTGGTCTGCTGCCATTCCAGGCAACCCGCATGGCTTACAAGATGAACTTCAAGCCTGAGGTTATCCGCAAGGCTACCGCTACCATGATGAAGCTGTACGATGCCTTCATCGGCAAGGACTGCAGCCAGGTTGAGATCAACCCGTTGGTTGTAACTGCCGAGGACGATGTAATCTGCCTGGATGCCAAGCTGAACTTTGATGACAGCGGCCTGTTCCGTCACCCTGACATCGTAGAGCTCCGGGACAAGACCGAGGAGGATCCGAAGGAGCTGTGGGCTGCTGAGGAAGGCCTGAACTATGTAAACCTGGGCGGCGATGTTGCATGTATGGTAAACGGTGCCGGCCTGGCTATGGCTACTGTTGATATTCTGAAGTACTATGGCGGCAATCCTGCCAACTTCCTGGATGTAGGCGGCAGCTCCACCCCTGAGAAGATTGCCACTGCATTTGAGATCATGCTGGATGGCGGTCAGGCAAAGGGTATCTTTGTAAATATCTTCGGCGGCATCAACCGTTGCGATGTTATTGCCGAGGGCATCCAGAAGGCCGCTCAGATTATTGCTGAAAAGACCGGCAGTGATGGAATTCCTGTTCCTGTAGTAGTTCGTCTTGAGGGCACCAAGGTAGAAGAGGGCCGCAAGATTCTCACTGACAACCCTGTAAAGAACGTCATCATGGCTCCGACCATGGAGGGTGGTGCAGAGAAGATCGTTGCCCTTGTTAAAGAGGCAGAGAAGAACGCTTAAGGATAAGGAGGATTGCAAAAATGAGTATTATTTTAAATAAAGATACAAAGGTTATCGTACAGGGTATTACCGGCAAGACTGCAATGTTCCACACCAAGCAGATGCTGGAATACGGTACCAAGATTGTTGCCGGTGTAACTCCGGGCAAGGCTGGCCAGGTAGTAGAGGGCGTACCTGTATTCAACACTGTGCAGGATGCTGTTGAGGCTACCGGCGCTACCGCTTCCGTAGTATTCGTACCGCCTCGCTTCGCTGCTGACTCCATCATGGAGGGCGTTGAGGCAGGCCTGGATCTGGTAGTCTGCATCACCGAGCATGTGCCTGTTGAGGATATGATCAAGGTTCGTGCTTACATGGCTGGCAAGAAGACCCGCCTGATCGGCCCTAACTGCCCTGGTATCCTGACCGTAGACGAGGCAAAGCTGGGCATTATCCCTGGCTACATCTACAAGAAGGGCCATGTAGGCGTTATTTCCCGCTCCGGCACCCTGACCTATGAGGCTTCCTTCCAGCTGTCCCAGGCAGGCCTTGGCCAGACCACTGCTGTAGGTATCGGCGGCGACCCTGTAAAGGGTACTGACTTCATCGATGCCCTGAAGCTCTTTAAGGATGATGATGATACCCTGGCACTTATCATGATCGGCGAAATCGGCGGTACTGCCGAGGAAGATGCTGCCAAGTGGATTGCTGAGAACATGCCGAACAAGCCTGTAGTTGGCTTCATTGCCGGTACTCAGGCGCCTCCGGGCAAGCGTATGGGCCATGCCGGTGCTATCATTGCAGGCGGCAAGGGTACTGCTGCCGACAAGATC
>JAEDOE010000359.1 GCA_016302095.1 Anaerovibrio sp.
TCCTGCCAGCAGTACCATCGGTCAAAGCTCAGGAGCATATCGCTGCCCATGAGCAGAACCAGCTGCGCCCGTGGATACAATTGCCGGAAATGGCGCAGGGTATAAACCGTATAGCTGACGGCTGCCTGCGTCATCTCATAATCACTGACGCTCATCCGGGGCATATCCTCCAATGCAAGACGCAGCATTTCAAGGCGGTGCAGACCTGCTGCCGTACCGGTTTTCTCCTGCTTGAAAGGCGACACATGCGCCGGTACAAAAATCACCTGATCCAGAAAAAGCTCCTTCATAGCAACCTGTGCCAGATGCAGATGCCCGTTGTGTACCGGATCAAAGCTGCCGCCGTAAATCCCCAGCCGTTCCAAATCAGTCTTTCAGGGAGATAACCGGATTCTGCGGATTGCGCTTGAACAGCACAAAACGGCTGCCGATGACCTGTACCACCTCTGACCGGGATTTCTCTGCAAGAATCGCTGCGGCTTCTGCTGCGCTGTATTCACAATTATCCAGTACATGCAGCTTAATCAGCTCACGCTTTTTCAGGGCATCCAGAACCTGCTGCACCAGCTGGTCACTGATACCGCCCTTGCCCACCTGAAAAATCGTCTCATAGGTGCTGGCAATGCCTCTCAGTTTGGCTCTCTGCTTACTTGTTAACATGTGCATTCCTCTCTTTCAAATACTGCTGAAACAGCCGCAGTGCATGGCCTCTGTGGCTGATCTGATTTTTTTCTTCATCGGTCATTTCTGCAAGGGTCTGATCGCCGCAGCAGAAAATCGGATCATAACCAAAACCGTTGCTGCCTCTCGGCTCTGTGCCGATGTATCCTTCACAGCTGCCGGTAAAAAAGTGCTTCTGTCCGTTTTCATCCAAATAACAGATGGCACAGAGAAAACGTGCCGTGCGCTGTGCCTTGGGAACACCCGTCAGCTGCTCCAGAATTTTCTGGCATCGCTGCTCATCCGTTGCATCCGCACCGGCAAAACGGTGAGAATATACACCCGGTGCACCGTTCAGCGCATCCACAACCAGACCGCTGTCATCTGCAATCACCGGACAGTGCAGCTGTTCATAAACAGCATATGCTTTCAGCTCTGCATTGCCTGCAAAGGTGGAGGCATTTTCCTCCGCTTCAAAATCTGCACCAGCCTCCCGCTGAGAGAGCACCTCCATGCCCAGCGGCTCTAAAATCTGCTGCATTTCACGGATTTTATTCGCATTATTGGACGCAAGAATCACCTTCATCATACACGTTCCTCTTTCTCAAACAATGCATCCACGAAATCCTTTGCATGGAATGGCTGCAAGTCGTCAATCTTTTCGCCCACACCAATCAGCTTCACCGGAATATCCAGCTCATTCTTAATGGAAACAATGATGCCGCCCTTTGCCGTGCCATCCAGCTTGGTCAATACAATACCGCTGATATCTGCCACTTCCTTGAACAGCCGTGCCTGATTTACCGCATTCTGTCCCGTGGTTGCATCCAGCACCAGCAGCGTTTCCACTGCACAGCCCTCCGCACGATTGGCAATGATCCGGTTGATCTTTGCAAGCTCCTGCATCAGATTCTTCTTGTTATGCAGTCTGCCCGCCGTATCGCAGATCAATACATCGCAGCCCCTTGCCTTGGCTGCATCAATGGCATCGTAAACCACAGCTCCCGGATCAGAGCCTTCTGTATGCTTCACCAGCTCCACACCAGAACGTTCTGTCCAGACCTCCAGCTGGTCAATAGCGGCTGCACGGAAGGTATCGGCTGCTGCCACAATCACCTTCTTGCCCTCCGCTTTCAGCTGATGGCACAGCTTGCCGATGGTGGTGGTCTTTCCGGCACCATTGACACCGATGACCATAATAACCGAGGGCTTTGTGGACAGATCCAGTGTCTGATCCTCACCCAGCATTTCACGGATGATTTCCTGAATCAGCGTCATGATTTCCTTGGGATCTGTGATGCCCCGTTCCTTAATCCGCTTGCGCAGGGCAATACAGATGGCTTCGGAGGTCTCCA
>JAEDOE010000026.1 GCA_016302095.1 Anaerovibrio sp.
TTCTTGCCATTTGGCACCGGCTTCGGCTTGCCGTTCTTGGCATTTATCTTGTCGCCATAGACATTGGTGCCCGGGATGCCCTTGGTATGGGGAATGCGCTCCGCCAGCACCTGCCCCTTCACAGCCCGCAGGAACATATTCAGGTTCTTGTAGTCCGCCCGGTCATGCTCATCCACCACCGGCACGCCCTTTTCACCTATGTTGTACTTCTTGTCAATGACGGCATCCTTGCCGTTCTGCGGAGGCTCGCCTCTGGCAATCACGGTAGGACGCCTGGTTTCCATGGCTTCCTTGATGGCATCCGGCATGATGCCGAACTTGACATTCCGGATGGCGATGGCCTCCATAATCATTTCCAATGTCGGCACAGCCTCCCTGGAGCCTATGTCAAAGCGCAAGGTGGCACTGAGCTTGTCCGGCGCCACCTCCACGATGGCCGCACCGTACACCACATGCTCCCTTACTGCCTCGGCAGCTTCCTTATCAAGCACAGCCCCTTCAAACTCCTTCGGCAGCAGAAACTTCCTGCCCAAAAGCACAGGCTCGCCGCTATGCTCCTTCAGCGTGTCAGTCATCAGCTTCAGGTCATAATCCTCCACACTGAAGTCCTTCAAGACCCGCCGCATATCTGACATTTCAAACATCAGGCCCTTTTCATTCTTGGGATATACGGTCAGAAAGACACCGTCAGAGCAGAACTCAAACAGATACCCTTCCTCATTGCCGCCAACCTTTGCTATTATCTTATGATCATCCATGTACAGCCCTCCCTGATGCAGATACGGCGGCTTCCCTGCCACCCCTGCACCCGTTATCTTTACAATAACTGGACGCTTTTCATCTATTTCAAATATATCAGATGCCGTCTATATTTGCCAGAAAGCCCCTCAGCTTAAACATCGCCTTGGTATGCAGCTGGCAAATCCGCGCCTCTGATAAATGCATTATCAAGCTGATTTCCTTCATTGTCAACTCATCATAATAATAAAGGGAAACTACTAGCTTTTCCTTCTCCGTCAACTCATCCAGAGCCTTTGCCAAGGTCTCCCTGGTCTCAATATACTCCGCACTCCTATGTGGGTCCGTATCCACCGCCATGGCCGCCTCGGACTTCATGTATTCCCCCAGAGGAATAACCGTGGCAGCATTAATCTGCTGCTCAAGGTGGTGAACCTGCTCAATGCTCATTTCCAGCCGCTCAGCAAGCTCCTCGTCGGTGGCAGACCTGCCCAGCCTGCCCTCCAGCTCCACCACTGCTGACTCATACTTGCGGATCTTCTGTCTCAGGGACACGGAAATCCAATCCCTGGAGCGCAGCTCATCCTTCATGGCACCGCTGATCCTGATGCCTGCATAGGTCTCAAACTTGTTCCCGCGCTTGATGTCATATCTATCCACAGCATCCATCAAGCCGAAATAACCGCTGATAATCAGATCATCCCTGTCAACATGAGATGGCAGACTCATAGCCAACCTGCCTGCGATAATATTCACCAGGGGCAGATAATGCTCCACCAGCCGGTTGCGTATTTCCATGCTGCGGTTTTCGCCATAAAGGCACCAAAGCTCATTTATGTCCTCAGCCGACTCCTTTTCCTTCTGCAAAACATCTCACCACCATTACATTGCTATCAAGTATCACCCCTGCCCGCCTTCATTGCTACCAACTACACGGCGCAGGGAATCCGCCTGCAAAGGCTCAAAGCCGTTGCCTGGCTCTGCCGCCCCATCCGCCGCTGCCCCGGGCTGCTCATCCCCGGCAGGCTCAGCCGCACCGGCAGCAGCTTCTGCCAGCTCCTCACCGGCAGCCTTCTCCTGCGCTGCAAGCTCAGCCATGGCCGCCTCAGTCTCACCCATGAGATCCCGGCAGCCAAATCTTTCAAACAGAAAAACACCGATATATACCAGTACACCGGTGATTAAGAAACTGCACAGGGTGCGCCCTAAAATTACTGAGGCACGCGCCTCACTCATCAGCCCGGCAGCCATGGCTGTAAGACCTGCCAAGGCTGCCAATCCCAATGACGCTGCCAACTTATACTTATCAACAACCATATCAAATTTCCTTATCGCCCTTATCTATAGTCTTAACCTTATAGACACCGGTGGACAAGTCTATCTGCACTGTACGGCCATAATTGCCGCCAGTATCCTCACCCACAATAGGAATTGACAGCTTCTTCAATATTTCCTTGGAAGCTGATGCATTGCGCAGGCCCACACGCATAATATCCGATGCGTTGGCAAAAGCAAACATCTGGGACCCCCCTGCCAACTTTGCCACCAGCCTGGACTTCGCCGCTCCCATGCGGATGAGTTCATTCAGCATATCCGGAATCCCCGTATCTGCAAACTTCGCCCTGTTCTCATTAGCCCTGGACTGATTGCTGTCCGGCAGCATGATATGCAGGAGCCCGCCTATCTTCGTCTGAGGATCATACAGCGAGATGCCGATACAGGAACCCAGACCATAGCTTATTAAGGTATCTGGTGCACGGCCAACTTTATAATCTGCCATGCCAACCTTGATTAATTCTGGCATATCACGACACTCCCACTGCTTGCAAAATTATGTCCAAAGAGCCAGGGTCCGGTACCAGAAAGAAATGTCCCTTGATACCGTCGTCATCTGTCTTGAACTCAGTTTCAATAACTAAGGCATGGTCACCCATCTGACCAAGCTGAACCAACACAACACTGAGAATAGCACCAGCCATATCCATGGCCAGGGCCGGAATTGATGGCAGCAAGGAAATATTGGTAAAGTTGAACAACGCATTCAGGTAAGCACCTGAAAGGATATTTCCTATCTCCATCAATGCGGATTCATCCATAAAATCCAGCTTCTGGGTATCGCCGTGGGTTTTCCCCATCAGCATATCAACCAGATAAAAAGCACTTTCCTTCGGCAGCAGGAACAAAATATTGCTCGGTGCCTTGCCGTACACCCTCAGGAACACGCCCACCACCATCGTATCAGGGCCGCCCACCATGTCCGGCACCTCATCCAACGGAACTATGGACACTCTCGGCACATCCATATCAATGCGGCGGCTTATGATCTGCGACAACGCCGTGGCAGAGTTTCCTGCACCTACATTGCCGATCTCCCGCAACGCATCCATCTGCGCCGGAGAAAGGTTTGCAACATCATCTGACATTTCCTTTATCCCACCAATCTATTTCATGAGGCGAGGATTACTCCTCGCCGCTCAAACCCATAATCTCGCTGATATTCAGCTGAATAATCAGGCGGCCGTCCACCTTGCCGATGCCGGAGATAAACTTGGAGCCGGCATCGTTGCCAGCAGTAATAGCCCTCGTTGTATCAATATCATCAGCATTGATGGTACGCACCTCTGTCACAGCATCCACCAGCATGCCTACATAAACCTCATCGTACTGCACAATGACAATACGGGTATTTGCCGTATAAGGAGTATCCTCCAGGCCGAGACGCTTTTTCAGGTCAATTACCGGCAGCACACTGCCACGCAGGTTGACAACGCCCTTGATAAAATCAGGAGCAAATGGAACTCTGGTAATATCACTGAGGTTCTTTATCTCCTGAACATTCAAAATACTAAAGCCGTATTCCTCGTTTCTCAGCTTGAAGGCGACTACCTGTACCTCGCCGTCAGCCACTACCTGATCCTCTTTAGCCATCTTCCATACCTCCCTTGATTACATCAACGCGCTTACATCCAGAATCATTGCCACATGGCCATCACCCAGGATGGTAGCACCAGCCAGCATCTTCAGGCCGGACAGCAGCTTGCCCAGCGTCTTGATAACGATTTCCTGCTGGCCAATCAGGTTGTCCACCACAATACCAATCTTGTGATCCCCTACATGGACTACTACCACGAAGATATCATCCTCATCAGTAGCCTCCTTGCCCCTCGGCACGCTCAGTACCTCGTTCAGGCGGGTAATAGGGATAATCTGTCCCCTGATGACGATAACCTCCTTGTTCTGGACGGTCTTGATGTCATCAGGCGTAATATTGATGGTGCTGTCAATGGAGCCAAGAGGAATAGCATACATCTCATCCTGCACCTTCACCAGCATAGCCTGGATGATAGCCAGGGTGAGAGGCAGCTTGATCTTGAATACGGAGCCCTCGTCTATCTTGGTCTCCACATCCACATGTCCCCCCAGGGACTCGATCTTGCTGCGCACCACGTCCATGCCTACGCCGCGGCCTGATACGTCCGTAATCTGCTCCGCAGTGGAGAAGCCCGGCAGGAAGATAAGCCTTACTGCATCAGCATCAGGCAGCGCATCCGCCTCGTCACGGCTGATCATGCCCTTCTCCACAGCCTTGTTGCGGATCTTGTCAGCATTGATGCCGGAGCCGTCATCGGTAACCATGATGACCACGTTGTTGCCTTCGTGGCGGGCAATCAGCCCCACCTCGCCGGTACGCGGCTTGCCCTTGGCCTCACGCTCGTCAGGATGCTCTACGCCATGATCCAGGGAGTTTCTCAGAAGGTGCATCAAAGGATCGCCGATCTCGTCGATAACGGTACGGTCCAGCTCCGTGTCCTCGCCCTCGATAGTCAGGTTGATATCCTTGTTCAGCTCCTTGGCCAGATCGCGGACCATGCGAGGGAAGCGGTTGAATACCTGGCTTACAGGCACCATGCGGACCTTCATGACTACGGACTGCAAATCGGTAGTCACCCTGTCCATCTGCTCCAGCGTCTCTGTCAGCTCCGTCAGGCGGTGAGTCATGCCGATCTGCTCCAGGCGTACCTTGTTGGTAACCAGCTCTCCCACCAGGTTCATCAGGGTGTCCAGCTTCTCGATATCAACCCGGACGGACTGGCCTGCCACATGAGCCTTCTTGTCATGCTTGGCGTTATTGGCAGATGCCTTTGCTGCCGGCTTGGCGGCAGGAGCTGCTGCCTTAGGTGCTGCTGCCGGAGCCGCTGCCTGGGCTGCCGGCTTAGGTGCCGCAACAGGTGCCGGTGCCTCCTTAGGAGCTTCCTCCAGGTTAATCTCCGTTACCTTCACGCCGCAGATCTCGGAGATAGCCGTCACGCCCTCCTCCACCTTCTTGGCATCCGCATCCGTTACCAGGCACACATCAAAGCTGTGGTCGAATTTCTCCTGCTCCAGGTCCTGGGCAGGCGGAATAGATTTGATGACATCACCCAGCTCATCCAGCACATTCATGACCATGTAGGAGCGGGCAGACTTCAAAAGGCAGGTATCAGCAATCTCCACATGCACCCAGTAAGGAATCAGGCCGCTGTTCTTTGCCTCCTTGATGACCAGCATATCGGTGTCATTCAGCTCGCAGCCCTCAGGCATGCCGGAAGCTGCCGCAGGTGCCGCTGCTGCCCCGCCGGAGGCTTCAGGCCCTTCCTGCTGGACGCTCTCCCCCTTGGCGATGGCATTCACCATGCGCACCAGGTCAGACACATCCACCAGATCCTCGGACTCGCCGTTGCCGATGTTCTCCACCATCTCCTGCAAGGAGTCAACGCACTTGAAGATAACATCTATAATCTCAGAGCTTACCTTCAGCTGTTCCTTCCTGAGCATATCCAGCAGGTTCTCCATATCATGGGTAAGCTCGGCAGTCTTGGTGTAGCCCATGGTCGCTGACATGCCCTTCAAGGTATGAGCATTACGGAAAATCTCATTGAGCACAGATAAATCCTCAGGATCATTTTCCAGACTCAGCAGGCCATCATTCAGAGACTGCAAATGTTCCCGTGACTCATCCAAAAACATTTCCATGTACTGATTTGTTTCCATTTCTATTCCCCCTGATTGATTAATTCCTAACTCGCTTCATAATTGCATCCGCTACCTGTCCCACAGGCAGTATCTCGTCTGCAATGCCCGCCTCTACAACGGATTTCGGCATGCCGTACACCACGCAGGTCTCATCTGACTCAGCTATCACATAGCCGCCAGCCCTTTTGATCTTCTTCATACCTGCTGCACCATCACAGCCCATGCCTGTCAGAATAACCGAAACTATATCTCCCCCGTATTTTACCACGGAGTCAAACATTACATCCACTGCCGGCCTGTGGGACGCCAGTGGAGGATCTTGATTCAAGGAAATCTCCCTCTTGGAAGCATTTCCTGTCACCGTAAGGTGATAACCCCCCGGAGCTATATATACATGCCCCGGCAGGATAGGCTCCCCATCCTCTGCCTCCTTCACTGTCACCTGGGACATGCCATTCAGCCTCTCCGCCAGCGACTTGGTAAAGCCTGCCGGCATGTGCTGCACCACCACCATGCCGCAGGGCATATTGCCCGGCAGTTTCGGTATCACCTGCTGCAGCGCCCTGGGCCCGCCTGTGGATGTCCCCAATGCCACCAGCTTCGTGCCGGAGCCAGAGCCTGAGCTGCTGTAGCTGCTGTAGCTGCTGTAAACAGGCGCCGCCTTCTTCTTCAGCAGCGGATTTTCCCGCTTTGCCAGCATGCCGGTCAGCCCCTGCTTGTGCTGCTGCACCGAAGCCGCCAGCTTCTCCTGAGCCGATTGCGGCTTTATAGATGCAGCTGTCTGAGGCTGGGCTACATTGTAACCTTTCTTCTCAAATATATTAATTCGCCTTAAATTCCCAGCTTCCTGCTTTTTGGCAAAAATATTCTTATTAATTTTTGATTTATTTATTTTGGCACCCGCCACACTGCGGCATTTTTCGATAATTTCCGACTCGATGGCATCAATTTTGGAGATGGAGCCGCCTGTCTTGCACAGAAAATCCACCGCTCCCAGCTCCAATGCCCTGATGGTCTCATCAGCCCCCTTCTTGGTCAGGCTGCTGAACATCAGCACAGGCACAGGGCAGTCCTTCATGATAACCTCCAAGGCACTGAGCCCGTCCATCACCGGCATATTTATATCCAGCGTCAGAAGGTCAGGACGCTCCTTTGCCACCAGCTTGACGGCTTCCCTGCCATCCCTGGCAGTCCCCACCATCTGGAAGCCAGGCGTCTTCTCAAACAGGTCTGACAACACCTTGCGCATAAATGCCGAATCATCTGCAACAACTACGCGAATCATGATACCGCCCCCTATTATTTCTTGCCAATCCCCTTTGCCAGGCTCTGCCTCTGTATATCAAAAATAAACTTCACCAGCCTATTCTGATGCTGCCTGCTCAAATCCAGGAACTGGAACCCCACATGAAAAACATTATCTCCTGCTGCATCCACCTTGACACAGCGCACAACCCTGCCCGTAATGCGCAGCATGCCTACCCCCGGAATATTGTCCAGCTCCAGCACAGCCTTGCTGCCCAAAGGCAGCATGGTCTTATTCATCACAGCCAGGCCGCCGCCGCTTATATCAACAGCCTTGGTGAAAATCATGCCCCCCATGGCACCATTCTCATCCAATGGCCGCAAAATCACAGGATAATCAACGGAAATCCTGACGAACTCACGGTTCTGTACCTTCTCCACAAACTCAGGCTTCCTGACAAACCAGACCGGAATCGGTGCCTTGCCCTTATCCAGATACACGGCATTAAACTTATAATAACAGCCTGTGCCTGCTATCCTGCACACCATGTTCTCCCCCGGCAGAGGAAGAATCGGCACACCCTTTTCATTCACCGGCATGGCAACCATCAGCCGGTCGCCGGATATATCCTCGACTCTGCTGGCAACGCCATTTTCCGTACTCAGCGGAAAAAATGTCAGCCTGGCCCCTATCTTCAGCACCATATCCGCCGGCTTTCGCTCACCCTTTATCATCTTGCAAACCTACCCCTTGACCACAAATCAGATCCAAAAATCAAAATACAATTATCACTATCTATTTTATCGAAAAATACTTACTATTGCAAAATATTAGTGCATATTATGGAAAAATTTTCTCAAAAATCCCTGCCAGCCCAGTTTTACCTGCTGAGGACGCCCCGATAACAGGCTATTTGCCAGTGCTTCCACGCATTTTGCCGCCAATGAGTCAGGATACGCCGCCAAAAGGGGCACCTGCCGCCTGACCGCCTTCATCATACTGGCATCATCAAAGACAAAGCCCAGGGATTTCAGCTCCATGTGCAGGAACCTCTCCGCCGTGCAGATCAGCTTGCTGGCAGTCTCCGTGCTTTCCACCATATCGTAGACCCGGTTCACCACCAGCCTGATGGGCTGGGTAGCCTCCAGCTGGCGATATGACTTCAGCACGGCATAGCCGTCCGTCAGTGCCGTAGGCTCCGGCGTAATCACCAGCAGCACCTCGTCAGATGCCATGATGAAATCCAGCACGTTCCTGCCAACACCTGCACCGGTGTCCACCAGGATAATATCAGCCCACTCATCGCAGGCAGCCAGCTTGCTGAAAATCATCTGCCGCTGCATGACCGTCAGCTCCCCGGCATGCTCCATGCCGGAGCCGCCGGATATATAGCTTACGCCATAAGGCCCCCGGATGAGGACATCCTCCAGCTGCACATCCTCCCTGGCAAGGGACAGCAGGGTATTCCGGGAGCTGGTGCCCAGCAGCACGTCCACGTTGGCAGTGCCCAGATCCGCATCCACGACAATCACCCTTTTCCCCTTTTTGCCCAGGGCTATAGCAAGGTTGACCGTCAGGTTGGTCTTGCCCACGCCGCCCTTGCCGCTGGTGACAGCTATCACCCGGGCTCCGCCAGGCAGCGGCACGGAGGCTCCCCCCTGCGCACTTTCCTTCTGCTGGCCCCCTGTGCCGCCAGAAATTTTTCGTTCCACAAGCTTTCTCAGCCTGGTCGCCTGATCCTCCATACCTCTTACCTCAGCAAAAGCTCTGCCAGCCTCTCCACGCTGGCAGGCTCGATATCATCAGGTACGCTCTGCCCGTTGGTGATATAGGACAGCGCCACCTTTCGCCTATGCAATATATTCAGGATAATCCCATGGGTTCCTGTCTCATCAACCTTCGTAAATATTACCCTGTCCGGCTGGCAGATGGAGAAATTCTCCAAAAGCTCCACACCGTCACTGGTCTTGGTGGTGGCGCTCATCACCAGATGCTTCTCAATATCCGCATCTATGCTCAAAAGCCCGCTGAGCTCCTTCATCTGATACTCATTATACTGGCTTCTGCCGGCAGTATCAATCAAAATCAGCTGCTTGTCCTTGTGCTTTTCAATGGCATTCCTGAGAGCCTCAGGATTGTAGACAATCTCCAGGGGCAGCCCCAGAATATCCGAATATGTCTTCAGCTGCTCCACCGCAGAAATCCTGTAGGTATCCGCCGTAATCAGCGCCACCCTGGCTCCCTGCTCCAGCACGAACTTCGCCGCAATCTTAGCCAGGGTGGTGGTCTTGCCCACGCCGGTAGGCCCGATCAGCGCCACCACCTTCGGCTTGCTGGAATACAGCGTAATGCCGTTGGCGATGCGGATTGCCTTGCGTATATACTTCTCCAGGGCATTGGTGGCCTTCACCGAGTTGCGAGGTGCCAAAATCTCCGTGCCATTCAGCTTGGCAATCATGTCCTGAATAATCTTCTCCGTCACTTCCTGGGACTGCATGGCATTCTGCAAGGTAGGAACGGCATCCCCTGCCCCCTTGTTCCTGCTCATCTCCATCAGCATGGCCTTCATTTCCTCCAGCTGATTCTGCAAATCCCTGATTTCCTCGTCCTTGCCGGA
>JAEDOE010000027.1 GCA_016302095.1 Anaerovibrio sp.
GCTTGGCAGAACGGCCAGCCCCGGAAACGCCGGACTTGGCATCCACCACGATGGTATCCACCTCAATCAGATGGTGCTTTGCCAAAGGTGCCAATGCCAGGATGCTGGCTGTAGTGTAGCAGCCTGCATTGCCGATAATCTTGGCATCCCTGATCTGCTCCCGATAAAGCTCAGCCAGGCCATAAACCCGAGGGGCATCCTTGTGAATATGAGGAACCTTGTACCATTCCTCATATACATCAGTATCGGTAAATCTGTAGTCAGCACCCAGGTCAATAATGCGCACAGGCATATTCTCCAGTGCCTTGCCCACTTTCATGGCATGGCCGTGAGGCAGGCCGATAAAAACAAAATCGCTGTCCTGGCCGATTATCTCAATATCCTTCATGCTCATGAGCTTCTGTTCATAAATGCCCTTCAAATGTGGATAAATATCAGAAATCGCCTCGCCAGCATGGCTCTCAGAAGTGATATGCACCACCTCCGCCTCTGGATGGTTATGCAAAATACGCAATAATTCCGCGCCGGCATAACCAGTCGCGCCAATAATACTAACTTTTTTCATTATCCGACTCCCCCTTTAGATTTTATAATTATACAGCTTTTGTGCATATTATGCAACACCCTGCGCCAAAATATGCAACTAAATTTCCCAAAATACCGGAATTGCGATATAATATATGCAACAACACTTCATTTTACATCATAACCAATATATATTCAAGGCAAAGGACGTTATTATGGTGATAAAAAAAATAAAAGCTTTCATTAAATGGACATTTCTGCTGGCAGCAGTATTCTGCCTTTCCTTCCTGATAGCAGGGGGCGCAAATTTTTACCTTTCCGACAACGAAATGTTTGTCAAGGTTCAGAACACCACCAGGGTACTCAGCACAAAAATCGGTGAGGGCATCGACAATATCGATAGCAAGGATATCAAATCCCACTTTGATAAGCTGAGTCAGACGGAAACCGATAAGGATAGTAGCCTTGACGAGGTGGAAGCCCTGATGGCAGAGGATGATGACAGCCGGAGCGAAAAAGCTGGCAACGGACAAACAGCAACGGAGCAGCAATCCGCCAGCCAGGCTGAAAAAGCAGGCAATGCCGCCTCCCCTGACGGTCAGCCCTCCAGCCTGGACAGGGTAAGCCGCATGATATTCCTCAAAAAGGCAGTCCGGGCACGCACCGCACAGCCGGATTATGTCAAGCTGCAGGATATACCTGAATCCCTGCAGCAGGCGGTCATTGCCGTAGAGGACAGGAAATTTTACAATCACTGGGGCTTTGACATGGAAGGCATCTTCCGGGCCGCCCTGGTAAACCTGCAATACGGCGAGGTCAAGGAAGGTGCCAGCACCATTACCCAGCAGCTAGTAAAGAACCTGTTTCTCAGCCAGGAGCAGACTATGGGGAGAAAAGCCGAGGAATTTATCCTGGCAATGGACATGGAGCTGAACTATTCAAAAGAAGAAATCCTTGAGCTTTACCTGAACTCCATCTATTTCGGCTCCGGCTACTACGGCATCGGGCAAGCGGCAGAAGGATACTTTGGCAAAGAGCCTGCCATGCTGGCACTGCCGGAAGCCGCCATGCTGGCAGGCATCCCCAACGCCCCCTCCCTCTACTCCCCATACGTTGACTTTATGCTTGCCAAAAAACGCCAATTCGTAGTCCTTGATGCTATGGTAGCTGCCGGCTTTCTCCGGGAAAATATTGCCGAAGACGCAAAAATCAAGCCCATCTATCTGGCACACTAAAAAACTGCTGCTGCCCCGCTCTCTTTTGGGACAACAGCAGTTTTTTGCTTTCTCAGGCTGCATCTGCAGCCCTCATTATATATGCATTCCTGATTACTTATTCTTTGCGGCTTCCTTTTCCGCCTTCTTGGCAGCATCCTTCTCCATCTTCAGGATTGCCTTGGCTTCCTTCTCCATGTCTTCCTCTACCTGTTCCTGTGCCTTGATGAAATCAGTGTAGAAATCCTTGGCAATCTCAGTGTAGAGCAGGGTGTCACGGGTAGCTGACTTCGGAGCCAGCTTCCTGTAGGCAAAAATCACCTTGCTGGTATTGGCATCATAAACATCAAAGAAGATATTCAGCCGGGTACCGTCATTGGCACTAGTACCATTAGATACAGTTACTACCACATAGGCATCAGCATACTTGCCGATGGCTTCCTTGTATTCGCCAAAAGCCTTTTTCCTGTCAAGGCGCAGAATATCCACATGCTTGGACACCTTAATATTCTGGCAGACCTCACGATAAGAGATATAGTTAAGCACACCCTTTTTATCAGCCAGCGTGGCTTCCATCAAAATCTCCGGCAAATCCTCGACCTCAGGCTCCCCTTCAGTCTTAGGGCCATTATAAATCGGTGCGGCAATCGCCAAAGTCTTGATCTTCAGCATGCCCTCCTGATCATAAACCCTTTCTTCACTGACACCGGTTCCCCCCAGCAGGCCGCCTGCAAAGGCACTCTGGGTTCCAAGCACCAGAATACAAAGCATCAACAAAAGCTGTAAACATTTCTTCATTGGAAACATCCTCCCTGATTTGTAACATTTTAAATTACCTATATACTTTATTACAAAATCAGGAAAATGTCCATTAAAATTATATTATAATCACAGCATTTCAACATTATTAAAACTTTAGCCGCATCCTTATCGCTTATCTGCCAACTATCTATTTGCCAAACTATTTGCCAAAAATTTCCCTGGTCAGCCGCAGTCCAGTTTTGGTAGTGGCAAGCCCACCCTCGGCAGTTTCCTTGATGGAGCTTGGCATGGAGCGGCCGATGCGGTTCAGGGCATCAATAACATCATCCACAGGAATTACGGATTGCACCCCTGCCATAGCCATATCTGCCGCCACCATGGCATGAACCGCAATAAAGCCGTTGCGCTTCACGCAGGGCACCTCCACCAGCCCTGCCACCGGGTCACAGGCCAGCCCCAGCAGGTTTTTCATGGCCAGAGCCACGGCATTGCCCACCATCTCAGGCGTTCCTCCTGCCAGCTGCACCAGCGCACCGGCAGCCATCCCGGCAGCCGTGCCGCACTCCGCCTGACAGCCGCCATAAGCACCGGCAATAGAAGCATTTGCCTCCACCACCATGCCGATACCCGAAGCCGTAAAGAGGGCATCCACTATTTCATCAATATTATTGCCATTTTTTTCCGCTGCCGCATAAATAGCCGCAGGCACAATGCCGCAGGAGCCTGCCGTAGGGCAAGCCACAATCCTGCCCATCACTGCATTGACTTCGCTGACGCCCACAGCACTGGCGGCAGCGGACAGCACCGCCTCCCCGGTATAGCCATGCTGACGGTAGGCATAGAGCTTCACCGCATCACCGCCGGTCAATCCGCTGACGGATTTTTCATAGTTCTTCAGCCCCCGTTTCAGGGATTCCTCCATGACCTGCCAGTTTTTCAGCATCATGGCACGCTGCTTCTCCTCCGAAACAAAATTATTTTCCAGTTCCCACTGGATGACAATCTGGCTGATAGGGCAATTTGCCTTTTGTGCCAGTTCAGCCAGCTCAGCAATCGAATTAAAGCTAATCATATCTCCCTGTCACTCCCTTCCCCTGATGGACGGTATGGCAAATGCCTTGATAATCTCCGGCACCGCACAGCAATCCTCTATCATCTCGCCAGTCAGCTCATCATCCGTCTCCAGAATCATCATTGCCTCCTGCCCCCGGTTCTTCCGTGACAGCTTCATGTAGGCAATATTGATGCCGTATCTGGCAATAATCGTGGTAATCTTGTTTACCACTCCCGGCCTGTCCCGATGCACTACCACCAGTGCCGGGTACTTGCCTGTCAGATGCACCTCAAAATCGCCAATCTGGGAAATGCGGATGTTGCCGCCGCCAATGGAAGCTCCTTCCACCCGCACAGTCCGTCCCTTCTCCCCGGTCAGCAGCAGCACTGCCGTATTGGGATGCGCCTCAGGTATATCCACAGGGCTGAAGGAATACTCTATCCCCCTGTCATGAGCAATCTCCAGAGCATCCCTCAGCCGCTCATCCTCCGGCTCAAAGCCCATAATGCCCCCCAAAAGTGCCTTGTCCGTGCCATGCCCCCTGTAGGTCTGGGCAAAGGAACCATGCAGCAGTATCTCTGCCTTTACCACCCTTTCTCCCAGTATCTTGCCAGCCATCAGCCCCAGCCGTGCCGCACCTGCCGTATGGGAGCTGGAAGGGCCTATCATAATAGGTCCCACAATATCAAACACCCCTCGCATAACTTTCCTCCTTCACTAGCATCATCTTCTAAATATCCTTTTGTTTTACAATCTCATAAAACGAACCTCATATATGCCTGATAATATTATACCAAAAAAGGAGCCGTCACACAGCGAAAACTGCATGATAGCTCCCTTGCCAGAACAATATTTACTTACGCTTACTTAATCAAACCATGATTAGCCAGTGCTGCACGCAGCTGTGCTTCATGCTCCGGCTCCATCTCGGTCAGCGGCAGGCGCAAAGGGCCTGCGGCATAGCCCAGCATCCGCATTGCCACCTTGACAGGAATCGGATTTACCTCGCAGAACAGGGCACTAATCAAATCAATAGCGCCAACCTGCAAATCAGCTGCTTCCTTCACCTTGCCATCAAAATACAGCTGGCAGATATCGTGAGTCATCTGCGGTGCCACGTTGGACAGAACAGAAATCACACCGCTGCCACCCAGGGAAAGAATTGGCACAATCTGGTCATCATTGCCGGAGTAAACAGCCAAATCATCACCGCAGGCATGACGAATCTTTGCTACGGCACTCAGATCACCGCTGGCTTCCTTCACTGCCACAATGCGCGGATGCTTTGCCAGCTCCGCAAAGGTAGATACCTGGATATTCACACCTGTACGGGATGGTACATTGTACAAAATCAGCGGAATATTCACTGCATCAGCAATAGCAGTAAAATGCTTTACCAGCCCCTTCTGGGTGCACTTGTTGTAGTATGGAGTAACCACCAGCAGTGCATCAGCACCCACCTCTTCCGCATACTGGGAAAGCTGCACTGCATAGGCAGTCTCGTTGGAGCCGGTGCCTGCAATAACAGGAATCCTGCCAGCAACCTTCTCTACAGCGTACTTAATAGCCGCCTTGTGCTCCTCATCAGTCATGGTTGCTGACTCACCGGTAGTGCCAGTGATAATAATCGCATCGGTGCCGCCTGCAATCTGGTCCTCAATAATCCGTCCCAGCTCATCAAAATTTATGCCATCCTCGGTAAAAGGCGTAATAATAGCCACGCCTGCACCCCTGAAAATTGTCTCCTTCAAAAGAAACCCTCCCGTCGAAATATGTTCCTTTTATTATTACATGCTACCTGCTGAAAGTCAAGACAAATTGCCATGCTCTGCCCCTAATCCCTGAAACCGGGACCAGAGGCACAAAGCATGATAGCCTTAATCCAGCACATTAGTCAGCTTGCTGAACAAGCCTGCATTTTCCTTGACTACCGTACCGTTGCCAAGCACGCAGAGATTATTCTCCTTCATGCATGCCTCAATGGCAGGAGCAAGGGCACGGATATCATCCACAGTAGTCTTTAAAAGCTCTGTCCTGCGTTTCTGCCGTGACTCATAGGTAATGCCGCGGAAATACATACGCTGGGCTGTAGCCCCTAAAAGGCGAGGTGTCAAAGGAGTATCAATGCCGCTGATAGCACCGATAATATACTTCACCATCTCCCTGTCCGAAGCCTCAAAATTCCTGAGAAACTCCGCCGTACCATCAAATACCGCCACAGTTTCCGCCAGATTCGGGTCACGATAAGACACGAACATCATATCGCCATCGCTGCTGAACCTGGTCATGGCACCATAGGCTCCGCCCTGCACCCGGATTTTTATCCAGAAATACTCATACTTCAAAAGCATTTCCAGCACCCGGTAAGCCCCCGTCAGCTCATAGCCCAGCCTGTACAGGTTGGCTCCCTTTGCCACATACTGCACCTGGCTGGAGGACAGCAGGCCTTCCTGCTGATTTTCAGGCTGGAAGGTGTATGCAACAGCTTCTGCCCTGTCAGCCTCCACATTTTCACGCAGCTTCAATAATAAAGGCTTCATTCCCTCAGCAAAGGCGGCATAATCCCCCTCCTGCACCGTCACGCCTATAGTCAGGCGGCTGGTGCTGAACAGCAGGCGCATCACCTGTGCCAGCTTGCCGCAGAAGTCATCTGCATTTGCCTCAAACTCATCTGTCAGCTCCTTCAACAGAGGATAGGAAGACAATTCTCCCTGCTCGTTGTAGGCACCTGCCTTGGAAATAAAGGAATTGAGCCTTGCTAATGCCACTTGCACAGGAGATTGCAGCATCTCAAGCTCAAACTCTGAGCGATTCTGCTGCAGAAGCTCCAAAAGACGCTTTTTATCATCAAATTTCGTTTCATTCAAAAGCTCGCCAATAATCTCCGCCAGCTCCGGCAGCTTCCGCATAAAGGCCTTGGCTGACACCTTGAACACTGGCTGCAGGGAATCTGCCACACCTTCCAGAGTCAGGTTTTCCAGGCTGAAAGTGATGCCGCCGGTGTGCATATTTACCCTGTTGGTCATGTCCTCATAGGTGCTGCTTTCCGTATCCACCAGCCCGATAATATCCGAGAACAGGTAGGCATACGGCACCAGCTCCTGAGGTATCACATCCGCCCGGAAATACAAGTTCAGGTACAGGATGCCATTGGTCTCAGCCGGGGTATACAGCACCTTGACGCCATCTAACTGCCGCTCCTCCAGCGGAATATGCTTTGGCTCCGGGTTGATGTCCTCGATTTTCAGCAGGGGAATGGTTGCCAGTGCCTCCGGGGAATCCGGTGTCTGCTGGCGCAGCTTCAGACGGGCAGTATTCTCAATCACCGCCTGAATTTCTGCCTCAGACATAGCCGCCTTCTTTGCCGCCAGCTCCTCTGCCAAGGCAGCCTCCTGCCTAGCCGCCAGTGTTTTATCCGGCTTCATAACTACCGACACAGCAAAATTGTTTTCCAAAAAATATTTTTTCAGCAGCTGCTCATAATAATCAGTAGCCAGCTTGCTGCGCAAATCCTGCAAATCTGCCTCATAGCGAAGCTTCTCCAACGGGTCCTTATCATAGAGCCAGTTGGTCATCAGCATGATATTGTAAATCAGCCCCTTCGGATAGGAACCGAAATCAGCCTCCCGCAGCTGGAACTCCATGAGATTGAGGGCTGCCTCCAAAATAGTCCTGTCGATGCCATTTTCCACCAGCTCGGCCAGCGTGTCGTGGAGCACCTGACGGAACTTTCCTGCCTTATCAGCCTCTGCACCGTTTACCGTAATGGAAAGATACGGCTGCAGCACATTGGTCTCAAAATGGGAGGATACATCCATCCCCAGGCCTGCATCAATCAATGCCTTTCTGAGGGGTGCCGCCGGTGTCTTCAAGAGAGCCTGCTCCAAAAGCCCGATGGCACTAATCAGCTCATGGTCGCCAGCCTGTGCCATCACCAGATTGTAGCTCAGGAAGGTCCTGCTGTCCTCCGGCTCATCTTCCCCGATAGGATAGCTATCTTCAACCTGCTTTACCTCATTAAAGGCCGCCTGCAAAGGAATGGCAGAATCCACCTCCACAATATCAAAATTGCTGAGATATTCGCTGTCAATGAAAGCCAGCTGCTCCTCAATATCCATATCGCCATAAAGATAAATATAGCTGTTGGCAGGAGAATAATACTTTTTATGGAAATCAATAAACTGCTGGTAGGTCAGGTTAGGGATTGCCTTTGGATTGCCCCCTGATTCGCAGGAATAGGTATTGTCAGGGAACAGCTCCCGCATCACCTGATTTTCCAGCAAATCCTCCGGGGAGGACAGGGCCCCCTTCATCTCATTGTAAACCACGCCGCTGTATTTCAGCGGCTCCTCCGGGCTTTCAATCTCATAGTGCCAGCCCTCCTGCATGAGAATTTCCTCATTATCATAGATGGACGGATAAAAAACCGCATCCAGGTACACATCCATCAGGTTGTGAAAATCCTTGTCGTTGCAGCTTGCCACCGGATACATGGTCTTGTCCGGGTAGGTCATGGCGTTGAGGAAGGTATTCAATGAACCCTTTACCAGCTCCACAAAAGGCTCCTTCAGCGGAAACTTGCGGGAACCGCATAGCGTGGAATGCTCAATAATATGCGGCACACCTGTATCGTCAGTAGGCGGCGTGCGGAAGGAAATGGAAAACACCTTGTTGTCATCGGTATTTTTCAGATACAAAAGCCGCGCCCCGCTTTTCACATGCTGAAACTCAAAAGCATCAGAAGCCGCTTCCTTCACCTGCTCCTGCCTCAGCAGCCTGAAACCATGTATAATATCATTTACCTGCATAATCAATCCCCTTTGGTACTATCAAATAACACTTCCAAAAAAATTATTGTATGGAAAAGCTTACAATATTTACTACAAATGAGCAAATTTTGTTAAAAATTCGCTTCCTGATTTACCTGCCTGTCTGACTTCCCCAGCACCCAGCCCAGGGTTTTCAGCTCCGAGTAAATCATCACCTTCTGCTCCCGAAACTCCGCACTGCAATTTCTGAACTGCTTATATTTCTGACAGCACTGCTGATACCGGGCATGGATTTCCGGCATACTGCGCATCTTCGCTCCCATCTCAGGAGTGTAGCCCGTACTTATCTTAGCCATATCTATCTCATCCTTTCATTTTATCTGCAAAACTATTACCTACTATTTTACTACAAAATCCTTGACAGGGCAAAGTTATGCAAACAAAAAGGCATATCGATTACAACAATCGATACGCTCTTATTGCAATTTAGGACCGAAAAATAATTTAACCTACTCTCCCATAAATTTCTGAGCAATACTCATAATCACATACACCACACCTGAGGCAATCAAGGGACCTACTGGAACGCCCTTGAAGAAAAATACACCTATCATAGTGCCTATAATCAGTGCCGTTGCCACCTCTGGCGATGCCTTCATGTAGTCTACGCCCAAATAACCAAAAATGGCAACCCCCGCCCCTACAATTAGGGAAATAATGCCTACCGGACTCTGAAAGCAATGCCAAATATTTTCCAAGGTAATCTTGCCTGTAGCAATAGGCACTAAGATAGCTGCCGTCAAAAGGATAATCCCCCATCTTATCCCCTTGGCGCCCAGAATATCTATTAGCTGATTTAGCCCCAGCAGCTTCAAAATTATAACCGCTCCGGCTGCATAAGCCACGGACATATTATGACCAACTATACTGCACAGCAAAATCGCCAGCATGATTATATATTCCTGCCCCACTATAAACTCATACTCCTTTTACGATTAATTTTATTATGTCACATGCCACAACCAAGAAAAATCTAACTTTTCATCTGCAAAATTTTCCACACACGAAAGAGGCTACTATCAGATTAGCCATATTTATCTCATTCTTTCCTTTGCAAAACAATTGCACACCACTTCACTACAAAATCCTTGGCAGAACAAAGCTATACAACCAAAAAGGCATACCAATTATAACAATAGATACGCCCTTCATCACTATACTAGTCTTGATGGATTCGATACCACATCAGATATATTCTTCC
>JAEDOE010000028.1 GCA_016302095.1 Anaerovibrio sp.
CTCCAGGTGCTCATCCAGCTGGTCAAAGAGGCGGATGATGATGTCGGCAATGATGTTGGCTATCACCAGCTGTGCCTTGCCGTGAACATTCTGCATCAAATCACTCTGAGCTACGGAAACAAGCTCCTGCACCTGATTCTGCGCCAGGTTTTCCTCCACGATTTTCAGCACGGAATCGTCATAATCCACTGCCTGAATTTCCTTGGCCCCCAGCTTGGCGGCAATAATGGACAAAATGCCGGAGCCTGTGCCCACATCAAAGACGGTCATGCCAGGCTGCACCAGCTTTTCCAGCTGGCGGATGCACATGGAGGTGGTGGCATGGGTGCCGGTACCGAAGGCAGCCCCAGGGTCCAGCTCGATTACTACCTCATCAGCCTCTGCCTCATAGCTTTCCCAGGTAGGCTTGATAACCACCCTTTCCCCGGGCTTTTCCGTGTGGAAATACTGCTTCCAGGTATCGGACCAGTCCTCGTCCTGCAGCTCACTGGTCTCTATCGTTCCCGGGGCAATATTCACTCCCCTGCCCTCAAGAGCCTTCAGCTCCTGCCGGAAGGTCTGCAGCCTGCCTGCCAGCTCCCCATTAACCGGCAGATATGCCTTCTCCGTTACAACCTCTGTCTCCGTAGCAATGGGAATATCCGTATAATCCCACTTGCCGGAGGTGATATAATCATTGACCAGCTCCGGGTCCTCAATCACCACTCCGGAGGCCCCCAGATCACGGAAAATTTCCGCAATCAGCTCCACCGCCTCATGGGTAGTCTGAATACTGACCTCGCACCATTTCATGCCAAAATTCCTCCTCTATACAAAATAAAACCGCCTCAGATGATCAGCCCAGGGCGGATTTTCTCATGCCTTGATTGCAAAGGTAATTATACAAGAAAAAATGTTCAATATCAATGCGAAAATTATGGTAGAATATAATTAATAAACCACGGAGGTCATATATGGATAAAAAACTTGCTGCTTCACTGGGATTGAGTGCATTTCTCATTGTTTTTTTCGCCCTGATACTGGGGATGCTGAATTTTTCCGGCAAGGATCTGTCCCTGCATCAAAAGGAAAAACGCCCCCTGCTGGGAGCTGTGTACATGACGCTGAACAATCCCTTTTATCAAGTCATTGACAACGAAATACGCAGCCGTATTGACGGGCACAATTTTGTGCTCCTGAGCCGCAATCCTGCCCTTAACCCTGAAAGCCAGATTGAGGAAGTCAATGAGCTAATCCAAAGGCATGTAAAGGTCATTTTCCTGAATCCCGTCAATCCCCAAAAAATCGAGCCTGCCCTGCTGGCAGCCAAAAAAGCCGGTATCCCCGTTATTGCCATTGATACCAATGTCGCCAATGATGAACTAGTAACCAGCACCATAGTGTCGGACAATTTCATGGCGGGCTACCAATGCGGCCAACACCTGACGGAGCACTTTGCCGGCGGCAGGATAGCACTGCTGACTCATTCCCAGGCCCAATCCGCCAAAGACCGCATTGACGGCTTTCTGGCCGCCATTGAAAACCACCCTGCCTTTGAAATCGTCGACCAGGAGGACTGCCTGGGACAGCTGGAGCTGGCAATGCCCGCCACCGAAAAAATGCTCCGGCGCCATCCTGAAATCAATGTCATCATGGCACTGAACGACCCGGCCGCCCTGGGGGCCGCAGCCGCCCTGCAGGATGCCGGCAAGCTTTCCGGCACTGCTATCTACGGCGTAGACGGCAGCCCTGAGGCCAGGGATATGATTGCCAGAGGCATAATCACCGCCAGCGCCGGACAGCAGCCAAGAAAAATGGGGGAACAGGCCGTAGCTGCAGCCGTAACCCTGCTGTCAGGACAGCAGCCGCCAAAATTAATCAAGCTGCCCACGGTCCTTCTTACAAAGGAAAATGTAGCCCAGCTGGGCAGTATAGTTTACTAATCAATCTATAAAAGGTAACGGATATGCAGAAAAAATACATTACCACCATTATGATTTTGCTTTTTGCCATAGCAGCACTTATTTGCTACGCACAGTACAGCCAAAACCGGCAGCCGGTCCTGACAATAGGTGTCTGTGCCGACAGCTACTGGGACGTACCTGCCGGTGAATCCACTGCCCTGATGGAAAAAGCCATAAAGCTATTTCAGTCGGAGCATCCCCATGTGCAGGTCAGGCTCATCACAGGCATCCAGAAAAGCGATTATCACGAATGGCTGGCAGAAAAGCTGCTGGCCGGTGAAGAGCCTGACCTGTATCTCGTCCTGGCAGATGATTTCAGCACCTATGCCTCCATCGGGGCACTGCGGGACCTGACAGACCTGATGGAAAAGGATCCGGACTGGTCTGCCGAAAATTATTATCCTGCTGTCATCAAGGCCTGCAGCCATGAGGGGAAATATTATGCCCTGCCTCTGGAAGCCGCCCCCAGCCTGATGTTTGTCAACAAGACGCTGCTGACAAGGCACCATATCCAGATGCCTGACAACCACTGGACATGGCAGGATTTTTATGACATCAGCCGCCAGATTACCACGGACACAGATGGGGACGGCAAGCCTGATGCCTATGGCAGCTACGCCTACAACTGGAAGGATGCCGCCCTGTCCAACAATGTCCAGCTTTTTTCCGAAAACCATCAGCAGGCCTACTTCAACACGCCGCAACTAAAAAGCACCCTGAGCTTTCTCATCAAGCTCAAGGAACTCAATCAGGGCTATGAAGTCAGTGCCAAGGATTTTGACCTGGGCCGGGTTGCCTTCCGCCCCCTCACCTTTGCCGAATACCGCACCTACCAGCCATATCCGTGGCGCATCAAGAAATACAGTGCCTTTGACTGGGATGTGGTCAGCTTTCCTGTAGGCCCGGAGGGAAAAGCCATCGCCAACATCTACACCATGCGCATGGGCATAAGCCCCCGCACCAGGCATCCGGAGCTGGCCTGGAAGCTTCTGAAGACCTTTTCCTACCGGCCTGAGATACAGCTGCATGTCCTGGACATGTCCCAGGGACTGCCTGCCAGGGGAGACATTCTCTCAACCCCTGAGGCTGAACAGCTTTTCAACCAGACCATGAGGGACGATGGCAACCATATCGCCCTCTCCGTCATCAATTCCATCATGTCATCCACCATGCCGGAAACAAATTTCCTCAAATATACAGGTGCCATCCTGCAGGCAGATACCTGCATCCAAAAAATAATCAGCGGCACCCTGCCTATGGATGCCGCCCTGAACCAGCTGCAGGCGGACATCAATGCCTACCTGCTGCAATAAATATATTGTTTCTGGCAATCATCTGCCATAGAAGAACCTGTCAATGGCCTCTGCTACGCCATTGTCCACATTTGCCCCCACATGATACCTGGCTGCCTCCATGGCTGACGGCCTGGCATTTGCCACCGCCACGCCTACACCGGCAGCCTTGATCATGTCCACATCATTGCCGGAGTCACCGATGGCCAGAATATCCTTCTGCTCCACTCCGAAAAGCTCTGCCAGCTTCAGCATGGAGCTGGCCTTGGAGACCCCTGCCGCCATTACCTCAATGTAGGTAGGATCCGAATTCTGTCCCTGCAGCCTGTCGCCAAACCTCTGCTGGAATTTTGCCAAAAGATCAGGAATCAGCTCTGCCGACTTGGCCATAATCAGCATCTTAGGCACGTTTTGATTATATTCAGGCAGCTTGTCCCCCACCGGGATTCCCTTCACCCCGGCAGCCCTTTCATACCAGTCAGACTCAGGGCAATGCTCCCTGTAATAAAGCTCCTCCTCGGTGTAGATATGCACATACTGCCCCATTTCATCAGCAAAGGCTACCACCTGCCGCACCAGATCCTCCGGGATATGGGTGACGGCTATTTTTTTGCCTCCGACAGTCTTGATCATAGCGCCATTGTAGGTAATAATCGGCACATCCAGCTCCAGGCTTTCCGCGTAGGGCAGGGCGGACTTGTACATGCGTCCCGTTGCCACTGTAAACAGCATGCCATCCTTTACGGCCTGGCGGATCTTTTCCCTGTTGACATCACTTATCCTGCGGTTGCTGTCCAAAAGTGTGCCATCCATATCAGTTACAAATAATTTAATTCCCATACTGCACCTCATCTAAACCTCAAAACCAATCTCACTGCCTGCCAGAGCCATCCTGCCGCTATTCCTCCACCGGCTGCCGGGAAAGACCTGTCTGTACCGCCCAGATGGCCAGCTGCGTCCTGTCACGCAAGGCCAGCTTGCTGAGGGTAACGCTCATGCCGTTCCTGATAGTGCCCTCTGCCAGGCACAGCTTCTCCGCAATCTCCTTGTTGGAAAGCCCCCTGCCTGTCAGCCTGGCAATATTGCGCTCAGTGCGGGTAAGCTCGCCTGCCCCCAGATTATCCACCTCAATCTCAAAGCCCTTTTCCCGCTCCTGCCTTTCCTGCTGGCTCATGGCAGCCCCGGAGCTTGCCGCATCTGCCCCTGCCTGAGCTTCGCCGCTGTTAAACAGCCTGACCACCTTGGTAACTATATCCTTGTTCAGCATGGCCTCCCCTGCCATCACATTGCGGATGGCCTCAGACAGCTCCGGCACGGTAATCCCCTTCAGCAGGTAGCCGCTGGCGCCATATTTCAGGCCGTTCAGCACATACTCGTCATCATCAAAGGTGGTCAGGATAATAATCTTGATGGACGGCCATCTCTCCTTGACGGCCTTGGTGGCCAGCACGCCATCCATCTGAGGCATGCGCACATCCATGAGAATAACATCCACCGCCTGCTTCTCCAAAAGCTGCAGGAGCTGCACCCCGTTGGCGGCCACCCCTGCCACCTCCATATCAGGATTAATGTTCAGCACTACCCGCAGACTCTCCCTGATAAGGGCCTGATCATCGGCAATAGCTATCCTGATCATAATTACACCTCACTCTGCTTCCATTCCCTATTCAGGGGAATACATATCTCCAGCACGAAGCCCTTCTCGCTCCAAAAGCGGAGGGTTCCTCCCAAAAGCTCCAGCCGTTCCTGCATGTGGTGCAGGCCGAAGCCCTTCTTGACCTTCTGACAGCCGATACCGTTATCTGCAATAACGATTTCCAGACTGCTGCCATTGCCCACCAGGGAAATCCCCACATGGCTGGCATGGCCGTGACGGCTGGCGTTGGTCATGCCCTCCTGCACAATCCTGTAGATGACATCAGCCTCATCCTCCCGGAACTGAGCCGGGAACTTGTCAAACTTTATTTCCACCTGCACACCGGCAGTCCTGGAAAAATCACGGGCCAGCTTTTCCAGTGCCTCCTGCAGGGACAGCTTTTCCAAATCATCAGGCCTCAGCATGTGCATGCTGCGCCGCACATCAACCATGCCGTGCTGGGCCGTTTCACGCAAAAGCCCCAGCTGCTCCCTGGTTTCCTTGGGTGCTATCTCCAGCGTCACCATGCAGGCATCCAGGCCCGCCACAATTCCCGTCAGGGCATGTCCCAGCGTATCATGAATCTCCCGCGCCAGCCTGTTCCTTTCCTTGATTTCCGTCAGGCTGGCTATGGTCATGGCGTATTCCTTCAGCTTCTTGTTTGCCGCATTCAGCTTGGCATTGGAAATATTCAGCTGCAGGTTGCTCTCATTCAGCTTGTTATTGGCACTGAGCAGCTGGCGGTTCAGGCCGGCAATCTCCTCATTTTCCCGGCGCTTATCCTGTATCAGCACCACCATGTAAATGACAAAAATCGTAATATTGCCATAGGTGAGCAGATTCTTCAGGGGCAGCAGCATACTCTGCACCTCGTGATTGTAATAGCCTGCATATACTTCAAAGGGCACCACCTTCATCTGCCAAAGGGATACATTGTAGCTGATGACGAAATATACCACCGCCATCGCCAGCAGCATGACAATCATCTGATGCCTGCCCTGATAGCAGTACATCAAATCTGCGATCAGCAGCAGCACCACACCATCATAAGCAAGGTTCAGGATGTGCATCAGAAAAATGCACAAAGACATCTCCAGCACAAAAACAGCGTACCGCAAAGGCCAGGGCAGCCTGCCTGCATTGCTGTAGATATAGCCGCAGCCTGCCAGGACACCAAAGGCCGCCAGTGCATATGCCAGCCTCTCATCCGCAGGGACAGGCAGTACCGGCACCTGCTGCAGGAAGCTGCCTGCCGACATGGACAGATTGATTTTTTTCTGGGTAATTCCCATAAAAAATGCCAGCAAAAAAACAATAATGCCGTTATACAGCGTCAGCAAGACATGAACGCCATGAGCATGAATCCTGAAATTACGAAAAAACGCCATTTATCCTTCACCTCTGAAAATAGATATAGCACCCCGATTAATCCTATCACAGAACCATATCGGGGCGCAATATACTATCAGCTATGGGGAAATAAAGCTGTTCTCCGGCTCAAAGCAGCAGCCAACCGGTTTTGCACCAAACCGATTAGTAGCTCAGGCCCGGATCAAAGAAGCCAATCAGCACGCCTGCAAAGGCAATGATAACCAGAAGCCCCATAACGGCTGTAGGGGAAATGTTCTTCTTGGTCATCAGCCACCAGCAGAAGAATACCGTGGCCGCGGAAAGCATCTTAGGGAAAATGCCATCCAGCGTTGCCTGCAGCATGCCACCGCCCGGGAGAGGCAGGGCAGTAGTTATGTTAATCCAGGAAGCGGCTACGGCACCAATAACCACGGTACCAACCATCAGGATGGAGTCACGCACGGCCTGTGCCTGCTCGCCAACCAGAATTTCAACGGCTTTGCCGCCCAGAGAATAACCCTTGTCAAAAGCAAATCTCATGCCGAACCACATCAGGAGGTTCCACACTACGATATAGAAGATAGCACCCAGCGGGCTGCCATCTGCTGAAAGCCCCAGGCCGATACCCAGCAGAATAGGAATCAGGGTACCTACAATCAGGGAATCGCCGATACCGGCCAGAGGCCCCATCAGACCTGCACGAATACCGTTGATAGCGTCACCATCAATAGGCTGGCCATTTGCCTTGGCTTCCTCCATACCGGCAGTCATGCCAACTACCAGGGAGCCAATCTGCGGCTCCGTGTTGAAGAAGGCGGTATATGTCTGCAAGGCCTTCTTCTGATCCTCTTTCTTGTCATACAGCTCCTCCACTACCGGCAGCATGGCGCACAAATAGCCGAAGGTCTGCATGTGCTCCTGGGAGAAGCAGGTCAGATTGCCATAGAACCAGGAGAGATATGATTTATTCAGTGTCTTCTTGCTAAGTTTTTTCATGCTCAGATATCCTCCTCATCATCGTCATCTGCACTAGCTGCACCAGCCGCCGGCTTGCGGTTCAGGCTCATCATTACCTTGTAATTGATTACGGCAAAGAAAGAGCCTACGATAGCAGCTGCAATCAGGTTCAGGCCCAGGCAGGCAGCCAGGGTAAAGCCAAAGAGGAAGGTCAGGAAATCCAGTGCCTTCTTAACAACCTGCTTCAGCAGGATGGCAACGCCGACTGCAGGAAGCAGGGAACCAACGGTGAACAGAGTCTTCATGGCAATGCCGTCCATTGGCATATAAGCCTTCATCAAATCAACCATGTCAGCACCGGCCATGGTAATCAGTACAGTAGGAATAAAGGAGCAAATCAGGTGGGAAATCCAAGGCAGGCCCATATCTACCAGATACAGCTTCTTGAATTCACCGGCCTCAACAGCCTTCCAGCCGATATGCTGCCAGATCAGGTTCATGGTAGCTGTACCATAGAAAAGTACTGTACCAAGAGTACCAACGGCAGCACCCAGGGCAGCTGCCATGGACTGTGCCTGAGAGGTGGAAGGATCCAGCCCCAGGGACTGCACAGCACAGATGGCCAGCGGAATACCGATATAGGATACTGCACGCACATCGGCAGATACCGTGCCGCCCGGCGTTACCAGAGCGATGTAAATAACCTGAATTGCAGCACCAATAATAATACCGGAACGAATATCACCCAATATAAGACCTACTACCAGACCTGCTACCAGCGGACGGCCCAGGGTGTAGTTACCAAAGGTGGTACCACCCAGGCCCGGCATGCTTGACAAGCAGGCACACAAGCCCAGCAGTATGGCTTGAAACAAACTTATTTCCATTTGCTTTCACTCTCTTTCCCAAAACACTCTTCTGTCAATATCAGCCCACGGCTCAGCTAACGCCTCCGCCATGGGCAAAATCACGCTTATCAGTTGAAGCCGAACTGGCCGCGGAACTTCTTCCAGTTGCCAATCGCCGCTTCCTTAATCAGGGCAAATTCCACCTCATAGCCCTTCTGCATAATGGCCTCCAGGGCCTCTGCCTCCTCCTGGGTAATGGACTGGTTATTGCCCAGCTTGACAGCATCAGGACGGTCATTACAAGGCCCGATAATTACGGTCTTCACCTTGTCCGGCACAAAATTCTGATCCACCAGGATTTTCTTCATATCAATCGGATTCTTGGTAATCAGGAAATACCTGGTATCGCTTTCAATAACCTTCTGGCACTTCTTCTGCCAGTCCTCCATGGTCCACACGAAGGTCTTCTTGCCGGAAGCACTCTTGTAGGCTGCCTTTAATACAGAATTGTTGGCTGCGGCATCATTAACTGCCACAATACCGTCACACGGATACTCCAATGCCCAGCGGGTGCAGGTCTGGCCATGAATCATACGGTCATCCACACGCACAAATGTTATTGACATAATAAATCCCCCATCTTTCTAAGCTTCATAGATTAACAGCTTGTCGCCATAACCGGACTCTTACAGGTCCTCATCCTCGTCCTCATCGGCAGGTATTACGAATTCCTCCACACCGTTGCAGGCCTCCCCTGATAAGGTTTCTGCCAGCAGATCCAGTTCCACATCCGGCCCCGCCAGAACGGCTGTCAGAGCCATAGGCAGATTCATGCCTGCCAGGGCTACCGTATTGGTCAGCAGTCCCATTTCAGCCACTACCTTCATGGCTGTAGTCAGCGGTGAGCCACCCATCAGGTCAGCCAGCACTACCAGTCTGTCATCAGCAGTGACCCCCTGCAGCAGCCCCTTTACCTCTGCTGCCAGAGCATCAGCACTGCTGCCGTCATGCAGCCCGGCAGACATCACCCACTCATTATCCCCGGCAATCATCTTAACCGCCGTATGCAGTCCCGGTGCCATCTCGCCATGGCTGACTAAAAGCACATAATACATATTGTCCCCTCCTCCTGTGCTAATATGCTTTTATGTGTACCTCATTTACAATTATTATTTTAGCGTTTTTTCAATTAAATACAGCTGTAATATGTCACATTTTGGCGCAAAAAAAATATGACATCTGTCACATGACAGTGTCATAAGCTACATATTTCAGTTTGTCTTAGTGCTTGATCGTTACTTTGGCGATATATGTGAGTTTTATTGATTAGTGCAGGG
>JAEDOE010000029.1 GCA_016302095.1 Anaerovibrio sp.
CCTATTGAGTTCCGCATCCATGACTACGAGCTGACACTCAGGGTGGATGATGCGAAGAAGATAACTATTGAGAAGATAGAGCCGGAGCAGGAGCAGGCGGAAAAGCCAAGGGCTCACAAGTCTAGAAGCCACCATCCAGGCCTTGGTGAAGGTGGCAAATATCATGTGAAGCAGGGGGAAAATCCCCTGCCGGATGACCAGCTGCTGACCTTTGCCCTTGCCGGGAACCAGAACTGCGGCAAGACTACGCTGTTTAACCAGCTGACCGGCTCCAACCAGCATGTGGGCAATTTCCCGGGGGTGACGGTGGATCAGAAAAGCGGCAGCATCCGGGGGCACAAGCTGACCAGGATTACGGATTTGCCGGGAATTTATTCCATGTCCCCTTACACCGAGGAGGAGATTGTCTCCCGGCAGTTTATCTTGAGGGAGCAGCCTACAGGTATCATCAATATTGTGGATGCCACCAATATTGAGCGCAACCTGTATCTTACCTTGCAGCTTATTGAGCTGAACCGTCCCATGGTGCTGGCATTGAACATGATGGATGAGCTGACCGGCAACGGCGGTTCCGTGGATATTAACGCTATGGAGTCCATTCTGGGCATTCCCGTAGTGCCTATTTCCGCTGTCAGGGGTGAAGGCATCGAGGAGCTGGTGCAGCATGCCCTCCATGTGGCTCATTATCAGGAAACGCCGGGGCGCATGGATTTCTGCGATGCGGAAAGCCGCGGCGGTGCATTGCATCGCTGCCTGCATGGCATTATGCACCTGATTGAGGACCATGCCGCCAAGGCGGAAATCCCGGTGCGCTTTGCGGCTACCAAAATCGTGGAGGGCGACAAGAGGATTATGGATGCCCTGCAACTGGATTTGAATGAGCGGGATATGATTGAGCATATCATCTGCCAGATGGAGATGGAAGGGGGCCTGGACAGGGCGGCGGCTATTGCGGATATGCGGTTTTCCTTTATCAAGCAGCTGGCAAAGCGTTCTGTCAGGAAGGCAAAGGAAAGCCGCCAGCATGAAAGGAGCCGCCGCATTGACAAGGTGCTGACAGATAAGTATCTTGCTATTCCGTCCTTTGTGGCTATTATGAGCCTGGTGTTTTTCCTGACCTTTAATGTCATCGGTGCCTTTTTGCAGGATTTGCTGGCTGCCGGTATTGAGGCATTGCAGGGGCAGGCAGATGAGCTGCTGGGGAGGCTGGCGGTGAATGAGGCGTTGCGCTCCCTGGTGATTGATGGCATCTTTACCGGCGTGGGCACGGTGCTTTCCTTCCTGCCCATTGTGGTGACGCTGTTTTTCTTCCTGTCTTTGCTGGAGGATACGGGCTATATGGCGCGGATTGCCTTTGTGATGGACAAGTGGCTCAGGAAAATCGGCCTGTCCGGGCGGAGCATCGTGCCCCTTTTGATTGGCTTTGGCTGCAGCGTACCGGCAATCATGGCTACCCGAACCCTGCCTTCCAAGCGGGACAGGCGCATGACGATTTTGCTGACGCCTTTTATGAGCTGTTCCGCCAAACTGCCGATTTATGCCTTCTTTATTGCGGCATTTTTTGGGGAGTATGGCGCCCTGCCTATGATTTTGCTGTATTTCGGGGGTATCCTGATGGGCATACTGGCGGCATATCTGGGCAAGGTAACGAAGTTCAAGGGGGAGGCAGTGCCTTTTGTGATGGAGCTGCCAAATTATCGCATGCCGGGAATGCGGAATGTCATGCAGCTTCTGTGGGAAAAGGCAAGGGATTTTCTGGAACGTGCCTTTACGGTTATCTTTGTGGCATGCGTTGTTATCTGGTTTTTGCAGACCTTTGATTTCCGCCTTGATATGGTGGAAAATTCCTCTGACAGCATGCTGGCGGCCATCGCCGGGCTGCTTGCCCCTGTCTTTGCTCCGCTGGGCTTTGGGGACTGGCGGATTTCCACCGCCCTGATTTCCGGCTTTATGGCCAAGGAAAGCGTGGTATCAACCCTGGGGGTGCTGTTCGGCACAAATTCGCTGGCGGAGAATGTGCTGACGCCTCTGGCCGCGGCCTCTCTTTTGACCTTCTGCCTGCTGTATACCCCTTGCGTGGCGGCCATCAGCGCGGTGAAGCGTGAGCTGGGGGCAGGCTGGGCCCTGTGGGTGGTGGCCTTCCAGTGCCTGGTGGCATGGCTGGCGGCCTTTGTGGTGCATGGTATTGGCATGTTGCTGCTGTAAAATGTAAAAGCCGAAAATATATGTAAAATATAAAAGCATATAATAAAAGGCTGGTGCCCTCGTTGAAGGGGCATCAGCCTTTTGCTATTTCATTTAGTTTTTTATCGCCCGGCAGAGAAAATCAGATTTCCTCTACGGCAGGTGCGGTGTGGTTGTTGATGCAGTCCTCGGTGATGGTGACGCGGCGAGGGGTATCGGAGCGGGGGATATCAAACATGATATCCAGCATGGTGTCCTCGATGATGCCCTTCAGGGAACGGGCGCCGGTCTTTCTTTCAATGGCTTTCTTTGCCACGGCGCGAAGTGCCGCCTCGTCAAACTCCAAATCCACCTTGTCCATTTCCATCAGCTTCTTGTACTGCTTGACAGGGGCGTTGCGCGGCTCCGTGAGAATGCGCAGCAGGGCGTCCTCGTCAAGGGTTTCCAGAGTGCAGATGACAGGCAGGCGGCCGATGATTTCCGGGATGATGCCGAATTTCATCAAATCCTCCGGCGTTACCTGATGGATAAGCTGGTTGTACTCAGGCTTTTCGCTCTGCCCCTCAATCTTGGCACCGAAGCCGATGCTGGAATCGGTTTTCTTCAGCCTCTTGGCGATGATTTTTTCAATGCCTACAAAGGCACCGCCTACGATAAAAAGAATATTCTTGGTGTTGACCTTGATGGTCGGTGCCTCAGGATGCTTGCGCTGGCCTCTGGCGGTAAACTCCACCTCGTTGCCCTCCAGCATCTTCAAAAGGGCCTGCTGCACGCCCTCGTGGCCCGGATCTGCCGTAATGGTGTTGTTCTCCCCGGATTTGCGGGCAATCTTGTCGAATTCATCCAGATAGATGATGCCGTGCTCGCAGCGGCTCACATCCTTGTTGGCGGCGTAGTAAAGGTTGCGGACTGCCACCTCTACATCGGAGCCTACAAAGCCTGCCTCGGTGAGGCTGGAGGCATCCGTAACGGCAAAGGGAATATCCAGCCTTTTGGCCAGATGGGACAGGAGGGCGGTCTTGCCGCAGCCGGAAGGCCCCATGATGATAACGTTGGACTTCTCTATTTCATCCAGCTCGTCATCCTTGTGGTCAAAGCCGTACTTCATGCGCTTGTAGTGGTTGTAGATAGCCACGGACAGGATTTTCTTTGCCCTGTCCTGATTGATGATGTACTGGTCCAGGTAGTCCTTTACCAGATGAGGCTTGATATTTGCCATTTCCTGGTCGATGTTGGCAGCCGCCTCCACCTTCTGCTGGTCCTGCTGGTCAGCTTCATGAGCCTCTATGGCATGATAAATATCCTTGATGCAGTGGGCGCAGATGGCAAAATCAGAGCGCGGGTCATAAATCGGCAAATCGTACTGTGACTTTGGCACAATGCGGCGCTTGCAGAAGCTGCACTGGATTGCTGGTTCGTTGTTTGACATAATCTAGTCCTCTCTATAAAAAATAATTTTTTAGCTGATTGGGCAGTGATACTCTACCTTATATATTATGGTGTATATGGGCTAAATTTTCAAGATATTTTTCTAATAATCTGTTGCGCCTGCGAGGCTGCTATGATATAATATCACAAGTCGGATTTTGTGATCCGCGAAGTTGATTATTTCGGCTTTGCCCCATTGAGGGAAGCTAAGTCGGACCAAGTCTTCGCAGAGAGGACTTGTAATACTCCCAAGAATGGGGAAAAGCGAGGTGTATAGATAATGCAGAACGGTATTCATCCAGAGTATTTCGAGGCAAAGGTTGTCTGCGGCTGCGGCAATACTTTTACTACCGGCTCCACCAAGGCTGAGCTGAGAGTTGATGTTTGCTCCAAGTGCCATCCTTTCTTCACCGGCCGTCAGCGTGATATTGCAGCTGGTGGACGTATTGAGAAGTTCAACAAGCGTTACGCAAAATAAGAACTGGGGAGCAGGGCAGATGTCCTGCTCTTTTTTACTATGTGGATTTACCCTTTTTCGATAGAGAGTTTTCCTTTTTATGATTTTGACAGGCTAAGATACGATATAGATTAGTATAGGGCTGTGTTCTTTTTTTGTTTTGTGGCGAGCTATAAAAGGTTTATTGCGAAAGGTTTATATAGATTATGGAAGAAAAGAAGATTACGATTGGCGGGCAGGCGGTCATCGAGGGCGTTATGATGCGCGGCCCGGAGCTGGTGGCTACGGCGGTGAGGAATCCCCAGGGGCGCATTGAGCTGGAGGTAAAGCCTGTGAACTCCATTGCGGACAGGTATCCTATTTTTAAGAAGCCTATGCTGAGAGGCTGCGTGTCCCTGTTTGAGTCATTGGTGATGGGCATCCGTTCCCTGGGCTACTCTGCCCAGATGGCAGGGGAGGAGGATGAGCAGCTGACAGACAGGGAGCTGGCAGGCACCATGATTTTTGCTTTTGCCCTGGCGGCGGTGCTGTTTATTGCCATTCCTACGGGGGCGGCAAAGCTGTTTCACGTTATTACGGAGGACCCGGTGTTTTTGAATCTGATGGAAGGATTTTTGCGGCTGTTTATTTTTATGGCGTATATTTTTGCCATTTCCCGCATGAAGGATATACAGAGGGTGTTCCAGTATCATGGGGCGGAGCACAAGACCATTGCCTGCTTTGAGGCGGGGGAAGCCCTGACGGTGGAGAATGTGGCAAGGCATACCCGGCTTCATAAGCGGTGCGGCACATCCTTTTTGCTGATTGTCATGCTGGTGAGCATTTTTGTCTTTGCCTTTTTGGGCTGGCCGGACCTGGCGGAGAGGATTGCCAGCAGGATTGTCCTCCTGCCGGTGGTGGCAGGGATTTCCTACGAGATAATCCGCTTTTCAGCCAATTCGGATAACTGCCTTCTGGGCTGGGCGGTGAAGCCGGGGCTGTGGCTGCAGAAGCTGACCACAAGGGAGCCGGAGCCGGAGATGATTGAGGTGGCTATCGAGTCTGCCAAGGCGGTGCTGCCGGAGGATAAAATCCCTTCAGGGACAGGCTCCTACAGATAGCAGCCTTAGATGATATTTGTGTGATTGTTTTGAGCAGTATTTTTGCGCAGGAGATTGTGATTTCATCAGCCGGATAGCTGGTGGCAAGGGGAACAGATATGAACATGATTGATAAATTGCAGGCTGTGGAGGACAAGTTTCTGGAGCTGGAATCCCTGATAAGTGACCCCTCCGTGCTGGCGGATATGCCAAGATGGCAGAGGTACAACAGGGAGCATGCCGGGCTGGAGCCTATTGTAGCGGCTTATCGGGAATATAAGGCGGTATGCCATGCCATTGAGGATAGCAAGGCAATGCTGGATGAGGGCATTGAGGAGGATGATTTCCGCCACATGGTGGAGGAGGAGCTGGCAGAGCAGCGCAGCCGCAAGGAGCAGCTGGATAATGAGCTGCCGGTCTTGCTTTTGCCACGGGACCCTAACGATGACAAGAACGTAATCGTGGAAATCCGCGGCGGCGTAGGCGGCGAGGAAGCGGCACTTTTTGCGGGAGACCTTTTCCGCATGTACAGCCGTTATGCAGAGGCTCAGGGCTGGCGCGTCAGCATTCTTGACGCCAATCCTACGGAGATTGGCGGCTTCAAGGAGATTTCCTTTGCGGTGGAGGGAAATGGCGCCTATAGCAAGCTGAAATATGAGAGCGGCACTCACCGTGTTCAGCGGGTGCCTGTGACTGAGTCAGGGGGGCGCATCCATACCTCGGCGGTGACGGTGGCTGTCCTGCCGGAGGCTGACGAGGTGGATGTGGATATCAAGGCGGAGGAGCTGCGCATTGACACCTATCGTGCCGGCGGTGCAGGCGGACAGTATGTCAACAAGACAGAGTCCGCTATCCGCATTACCCACCTGCCTACGGGTATCGTGGTGCAGTGCCAGGATGAGAAGTCCCAGCTGAAAAACAAGGAAAAGGCAATGCGGGTGCTCCGTGCCAGGGTGCTGGAGCAGGCGCAGCAGCAGCAGGCGGACGCCATTGCTGCGGACAGAAAGAGCCAGGTGGGTTCCGGTGACCGCAGTGAGCGCATCCGTACCTACAATTTTCCTCAGGGCAGGGTAACGGACCATCGTATCGGGCTGACCCTGCACAAGCTGGATTTTGTGCTGAACGGGCAGCTGGATGAGCTTTTGAACGGGCTGATTACTGCCGACCAGGCAGAGAGATTGAAAAAGGTGCAGTAAGATGGCAGAGCGGAAGGATTTTAATGGTGCCGGTAGTCAGGGGCAGGAGGTCTGGACCATCGGCAGGATATTGAAGTGGACAGAGGGATATTTCAAAAAGGCAGGGCTGGACTCCCCACGGCTGGATGCGGAGGTGCTGCTTTCCCATGTGCTGAAGAAGGAGCGCATCTTTCTCTATGTGCATTTTGACCAGCCTATGGAGGCGGCAGAGCTGGCAGCCTACAAGGATTGCATCAAGCGCAGGGTGCAGCATCAGCCTGTGGCGTATATTACGGGGCACAAGGAGTTTATGGGGCTGGATTTCCGGGTGACACCGGCAACCCTGATACCTCGCCCTGATACGGAAATTTTGGTGGAGGCAGTTCTCCAGCGGCTAAAGGCAGGCACGGAGGCAGAGGGGAGCATGATTGCAGATATCGGCACCGGCAGCGGTGCTATCTGCCTGTCCCTTTTGAATTATCTGCCCCGGCTGCAGGCTGTGACGGTGGATATTTCCCCGGAGGCTCTGGCAGTGGCAGAGGAAAATGCCAGGGAGCTGGGGCTTTCGGAGCGGGCTGAGTTTTTGCAGGGAGATATGCTGGTGCCATTGAAGGAGCAGTCAGCAAGGTTCTCCGGCAGGCTGGCGGCGATAGTTTCCAATCCGCCTTATATTCCACGGGGGGATATTGCCGGGCTGGCGCCTGATGTGAGGGCTTTTGAGCCTATAGGGGCGCTGGATGGCGGTGAGGACGGGCTGGACTTTTATCGCAGGCTGCTGGCTGAGGGAGCAGAGTTTTTGCAGGGGGATGGCTTTTTGGCTATGGAAGCAGGTATTCATCAGGCGCAGCAGCTGAAGGCTCTGGCAGAGTCCCTTCCCCAGTGGGGCAGGTGCGAAATCATCAGGGATTTGGCCGGGATTGAAAGGGTTGTGGTGCTGTGGAAGAAGTAGCTGGCATATGGGCTGTTTTTTCAGAGGTGCACAGTTGGCGGTTATCGGTTGGCTGCTACGAGGTGATTTAGGTTATGGAAACGGAAATATTGCGGATAAGTGATGTAGTTAGGCAGCAGAGGGAGATAGCCCGGGCGGCGGAGCTTTTGCGGCAGGGGCAGCTGGTGGCATTTCCTACGGAAACTGTCTATGGCATCGGGGCACTGGGGCTGGACATGGCAGCTGTGGAAGCCCTGTATGAGGCGAAAAACCGCCCTGCCAGCAAGGCTTTTTCCCTGCAGGTGGCGGATGTGAGCATGGTGCCTCAGGTGGCGGCCTATGTGCCCAGGTCTGCCAGGCTGCTGATGGAGAAATTCTGCCCGGGGCCCATCACGGTGGTGCTGCCCAAGGCTTCCGCTGTGCCCTATAAGGTGACAGGAGGCCGTGATACGGTGGGAGTCCGCATACCGGCACATCCTGTGGCTCTGGCATTATTGCAGGCTGTGGGGAAGCCTCTGGCTGTGCCCAGTGCCAATATTTCCGGCCATACCAGCCCATTATCTGCCAACGATGTGTATGCTGATATGGCTGGCAGGCTGCCCTTGATACTGGACGGTGGTACATGTCCTGTAGGTGTTGAGTCTACTATTGTGGATTGCACCGGCAGCAAAATAAAAATCCTGCGGCATGGTGCTATCAGCGAGGCTGAGATTCAGGCTGCGATACAGGCGGTATAGTTCCATATTATTAGCCAGGCTGAAATCCGGGCGGCAATATAGGCAGTATATTTCTATATTATTTTGGCTAAATGAAAAGAGGGCGGCTATCACAGGCTCCGGGCTTTGCGGAGCGGGTGATAATGCCGCCCTCTTTTGTTTTGTTAATACTGTTTAGTTCAATTCATCCATATAACATCCATCTGAGGATTTCTTGCTTTTCTCTTGGCAATAATGGCATCAACCTTATCAGGTGAAACGCCGCGCGTACTGCCGGCGCAGATAGAAACGCTCATGGAGGAAACAGAACCGCCTGCCAGCAGTTTTTTGAAGGCGTCAATATTTCCTTCGCCGGAAACGTAGAACATATCCACTTTGCCGTCCTCGCGCTTTTTCAGGAAGGTAGCAGCGGCACCGCCTGTTACCATATCCAGCTCATCATCGTTCAGCATAGCATTTTTCTTTTCCATAGTCATTTTAATCGCCTCTTTCTTTGTTTTTAGCTATTTGTTTATTTGCTTGATTGTTGTTTTCTTGTCTTTGTCCTTTATACGCAGCAGGGAGGCTTTCATTACAAAAAAAGAAAAAATTATAAAAAAATCCTGCAACATCACATTGCAGGACACAAACATATTTGCTATAATAAAAAAGGTGCTACCATAACGGTAGGCGGTTAGCCCTCCTGAACACGATAATGATAGGCAAAGACATTAACGAAAAACAGAAGTAACCGCCGAAACACCCAAAGAAAGCGGTTATTTCTTGACTGACATCTTGGGGGCTAACCGTCTACTGGTAGCACTTTCTCTATATCTATTATAAAGACGGGGTTTTATTTTGGCAAGGGGATTTTGAGGTGGTTGGCATGAGGGCTATGAGATTGCTGCACAGGGTGCTGGCAGGGTTGATAATCTGTATATTTTTGCTGCCTGTGGCGTATTGCCGGGCAGGGGAAAGGGAAGAAGCGGCTATCAGGTATTTTACGGCGGAGCCTGCCGGGCGGTACTATATGTATTCCTTTCTGCGTGAGAAACTGAAGGGAGAGGAAGCTTTGCCGGAGGAGGAAGACAGGGTACGGCGGGTGCTGGAGAAGCTGATAACAGCGGCAATTAGCGTACATGAATTTTCAGCGAGTGGGGAGAGCTGGCAATTGGATAGCGAACCCTGGGTGCTGGTGACGCCTGATGAGAAGTTTAATGCCTATGCTTTGCCGGGAGGAATTTTTGTGGTAAATCGAGGCGTGCTGAATATTTTGTCTGATGATGAGCTGGCGGTTATTTTGGCTCATGAGCTGGGGCATCAGGTACTGGGGCATCCTGTGGCAGCCATGAAGCGTTCTCCCCTGGCATGCCGTTACCTGCGCCGGGCGGCAAAGGA
>JAEDOE010000030.1 GCA_016302095.1 Anaerovibrio sp.
TCAATCTTGGCAGTGATTTTCTCCACGTTGTCGGCATCCACCCGGATGACGATTTCAAAGTGGCCGGCCATGGCTGCCTGCTTGCAGGTCACCATGCTGTCGATGTTGAAGCCTGCGTCAGCGATGATGCCGGCCAACTCCTTGACCACGCCTATTTTGTCCACTACATCCAAGGTGATGCGGGTCTTGCCGTCAGCCAGCCCCATCACATCCACGAAGGTCTTGAATACATCGGTTTCTGTGATGATGCCCACCACGGCTCCCATGCTGCTGACTACCGGCAGGCCGCTGAGCTTTTCGTTGTACATTACCAGGGCGGCTTCCTCGATGGTGGCGGTGTCAGGCAGGGAAACCACATCCTTTGCCATGATTTCGGAGACGGTAATCTTGTCCAGGAGGCTCATGATTTCGAACTTGGACAGAGTGGTGGCAGGGGACGGGGCAACCCGCATGATATCACGGTCGCTGATGATGCCCACCAGGCTTCCCTTTTCCACTACGGGCAGGCGGCGGATATTTCTCCTTTTCATCAGCTTGGCGGCTTCATTGACCGGGGTGGCGGGCTCTACGGTAATAGGATTTTTGGTCATGCGATTGGCAACGAACATATATAATCATCCTTTCTGAAAAAATATTGTTTCATATTTGCTGTAGCTGCTATATATAATAATTCGTCAAAAGAAGAAAAATTCCTGCAATGAAAAATAAATATGATGGAAATTGAAGGAAATCTCTTATTGTGGTACAATAGATAGCAGATTGGAGGAAGTGTAAAGTATTTGTGCCTAATGGCTGTATTTCCTTTACAAGTTTCTTTTTATCATATATAATACGCATGGAATAAGGATAATATCATATATTTTGATTATGAAAATATAAATAATAAGTAATGTATGAGTGGTGACGGGTGTCGCAGTTATAGCGACTGTAAGTATGAATGTTTGTATTGAGGGGGCTGCGGCATGAGTCACGTGGAGCGCATCAGCGCGAAAGGAGAGTATATAATCATGTTAAAGAAGACTAAAATCGTATGTACCATGGGACCTGCTACTGAAAAACCTGGACTGGTTGAAGAATTGATTAAGAATGGCATGAACTGTGCCCGCTTTAATTTCTCCCACGGAGATCACGCGGAGCATGCAGGCCGCATCAAGATGGTTCGCGATGCGGCACGCCATACCGATAGCATCGTGGCACTGCTGCTTGACACCAAGGGGCCTGAGATGCGCCTGGGCGCGTTCAAGGACGGCAAGGTTCAGCTGACCAAGGGCGAGGAGTTCGTCCTGACCTATGCAGATACCCCGGGTGATGAGCATCATGCCCCTATCAGCCACAAGGCACTGTACAAGGAAGTAAAGCCGGGCAACACCATCCTGCTGTCTGATGGCCTGGTAGGCCTGACCGTAAAGGAAATCAAGGGCAAGGATATCGTGACGGAGATCCTGAACAGCGGCCCGATGAGCACCAAGAAGCGCGTAGCAGCTCCTGGCGTAGCCGTAAGCCTGCCACCTATTTCCGAGCAGGATGAGAAGGATATTATCTTCGGCATCGAGAATGATATGGACTATGTGGCTGCTTCCTTTGTTCAGCGCGCCAGCGATGTAAAGGAAATCAGGAAGCTTATCAAGAAGCACAAGGGCAATATGGGAATTATTGCCAAGATCGAGAACCTGGAGGGCGTAAAGAATATTGATGCAATCATCGAGGCTGCTGACGGCATCATGGTAGCCCGTGGCGATCTGGGTGTAGAGATTCCTGCGGAGGATGTGCCGTTCCTCCAGAAGGAAATCATCAGCAAGTGCAACAGGGCTGGCAAGCTGGTTATCGTGGCCACCCAGATGCTGGAGTCCATGACCAACAATCCTCGTCCTACCCGTGCCGAGGTTTCTGACGTTGCCAATGCCGTATTTGACGGCACTGATGCCATCATGCTCAGCGGTGAGACCGCCAGCGGTGACTATCCGGTGGAGGCTGTGCAGACCATGAGCAAGATTGCCATGAAGACTGAGAGCACCATTCACTATGAGAAGCGTTTTGCCCACACCGGCGTAGAGGAGCAGAAGCATATTACGGACGCTATCGCTCATTCCAGCGTACAGCTTTCCTATGAGCTGGGAGCAAAGGCGATTCTCACGCCTACCCATTCCGGCTACACTGCCAAGGCTGTATCCAAGTATCGTCCGCTGGCTGATATTGTGGCTTATGCCACCACTGCCAAGGTTGCCCGCCAGCTGAACCTGTACTGGGGCGTGCAGCTGATTAATGGCCGTATCTGGGATGATGAGCATGATAGTGCTGCGGCTGCCGTGGCTGCCGCTCTGCGCGAGGGCTATGTGGAGATTGGCGATACCACTGTTATTACCTCCGGCATTTCCTCCGGTGAGGCAGGCTTCAAGAGCAAGGGCAACAACACTACCAAGATTCAGATTGCTGTAGTGGATTAACGATGAACTTTGCTTGAAATATCTCCTGCTTTGTGTTATGATGATGGGAGTTTTTGAGAGGTAGGAGGTTGTCCGTAGATGATTACGGTTTTGATGGTTCTGGATGCCGTTATCGGCTTGCTGCTGATTGGCTCCGTTGTTATGCAGACGCCAAAGTCTGCCGGTATGGGCATGGGCGGCGGCAGCGATACTGTGTTCAGCAGCAGTGCCAGGGGGCTGGATGCTCTTTTGGCAAGGGTTACTGTGGTGCTGGCAGTGCTGTTTGGCGTGATTACCCTGTTTATTGCCAAGCTGACAAGCTTCTGATTTTGAGGCATATAAAAGAAAGCATTGAGCGTTCTCAATATAAAAATTGAGAACGCTTATTTTTTGTGGTAGAATAAGGCTAGAGGAATGTGGATACGAGAGGTGAGAGAATGATTTTGCGCGGAGGGGAACCATTTTTTTATCGGGGAGGCAGCCATGGGGTGCTGCTGGTGCACGGCTTTACCAGTGTCCCGGCGGAAATGCTGCTGCTGGGCTGTCATCTCCATGATCTGGGCTATACAGTGCTGGGGGTACGGCTGGCAGGCCATGGCACAACGCCCAAGGATTTGGAGCGGATGAGCCGTGAGGACTGGTATGATTCGGTGTGTGACGGCTACGCTCTTTTGGATAGCTGCTGTGAGAGGATTTCTGTGGTGGGGCAGTCCATGGGGGGGCTGCTGAGCCTCAGGCTGGCTGCCAACGTGCCTGTGCATAGGGTGGCGGCTATGGCGGCACCGGTTTTTATTCATGAGGACAAGATGCTGTACCGGCTGCCACCAAGGGAGAAGTGCATCGGGCGTTTTCAGCCCAAGCGGCGCCGCCAGCTGCCGGATGTGCCGGAGGAATGCAACGCTTCCTATCTGGAGATGCCACTGGTGGCGGTGCATGAGGTGCTTGATCTGATTGAGGTGGTCAAGAAGGAGCTGCCACGCATCACGGCACCGCTGCTTTTGATACAGAGCTACAACGACCATACGGTGCGCTATCGGAGTGCCAATTATATCTACCGCCGGGCAGGCAGCCAGGAGAAGGAGCTGCACTGGCTGGATAAGTCCGGGCACCTTTTGACACTGGATTGCCAGCGTGATGAGGTTTTCCAGCAGGTTAGTGCATTTTTGCAAAAATGAATTATAAGTGAATTTGAATTGAAACTGAACTAAAATGGATTTCAGCATAAATCCATGTACAGATGGGAGTGACAGATTATGAAACAGCAGAGAAAAGCGGTGCGCATGCGCAGGAAAAACCTCGGCAAGGCTGGCAGGAGCAAAGGTGCCAGGCAGGAGGTGCGGCAGCCGCAGCCGTCCAGGGATATGCGTTATGCCGCCCTGAAATACACGGATGAAGCGGTGAAGGGCAGGATTTCCATCAACAGCCGCGGCTTTGGCTTTGTGACTCCTGAGGGAATGCAGAAAAATCAGGCGGATATCTTTATCCCGAAGGATGAGCTTCATACCGCCATGAACGGCGATACGGTGCAGGTGCAGCTGGCGCAGCCGCCTGCTTATGCCGTTGACAGCCAGTCCCGGGAGGGCAGGGTGACGGAGGTGCTGGAGCGTGCCAACAGCAGGATTGTGGGCATTTATTCCGCCAGCCGCCGTTTTGGCTTTGTGGCTCCCGATGATACCCGCCTGAAGGCGGATATTTACATTCCGGAGGGCGAGGCTATGGACGCCATTACCGGCTCCAAGGTGGTGGCGGAGATTACCAGGTGGCCTGATGGCAAGCAGAAGGCAGAGGGCAGGATTATCGAGGTCATCGGCCAGAAGGGGGAGCCGGGGGTGGACATCCTGTCCATCATGCGCCAGTATGACCTGTCGGAGAGCTTCCCGGCCCAGGTGCAGGCAGCTGCTGACGAGGTGGAGCAGTCCATCAATGCTGAGGAGCATATCGGCAGGCATGGCAGGGAGGACAGGCGGCACCTGAAAATCGTCACCATTGATGGCGAGGATGCCAAGGATTTGGACGACGGCGTTTACGTGGAAAAGAAGGATGACGGCAGCTTCTTTCTGGGGGTATATATTGCCGATGTCAGCTGGTATGTCCGCGAGCATGAGCCTCTTGATGTGGAGGCGGAGGCCCGGGGCACCAGCGTCTATCTGGTGGACAGGGTGGTGCCCATGCTGCCAAAGGCGCTGTCCAACGGCATCTGCAGCCTGAATGCGGGGGTGGACAGGCTTTCCATGGCCTGCGAGATGCATATCAGCCCGGAGGGCAAGGTGACGGATTACAAAATCCTGCCGGTGGTCATCCATGTTTATCGCCGCCTGACTTATACCTTGGTTAATAAAATCCTCGTGGATAACGATAAAGAATTTGTCCGGGATAATGAGGACATCGTGCCGTTCCTGCATGATTTGCAGGATGTCAGGAACGCCATGTACAAGTACCGTCACCGCCGGGGCGCCATCAATTTTGAAATCCCGGAAATCAAGGTGAAGCTGGATGAAAACGGCAAGGCTGTAGGGCTGAAGAAGCGTGTGGGCAACCTGGGCGAGTCCATCATTGAGCAGTGCATGCTGGCTGCCAATGAGACCGTGGCTGAGCACATGTGCCGCCGCAAGCAGCCATTTGTTTACCGTGTCCATGAGGAGCCGGAGGAAAGCAAGGTCACGGCACTGAACGGGCTTTTGAATACCTTCGGGCTGCATCTGAGGACAGCTGCTGACGGCAGCATCAGGCCGAAGGACTTGCAGGTGACACTGGAAAAGATTGCCGGAGGCCCGGCGGAAAAAATTGTCAGCACTGTTGCCCTGCGCTCCATGCAGCAGGCGCGGTATGCAGCGGAAAACCTGGGGCATTTCGGGCTGGCAGCACAGTATTATACCCACTTTACTTCGCCAATCCGCCGCTATCCTGACCTGATGGTGCACCGCCTGCTGCGGGAGTCCTTTGAGACAGGCTCCATCCCGAAGGAAAAGCGGGAAAAGATTATGGAGAAGCTGGCAGAGCGGGCAGACCATGCCTCCCAGCGGGAGCGGATAGCTGTTAATGCGGAGCGTGATACTACTGACCTCAAGAAGGTGGAGTACATGCAGCAGTTCGTGGGTGATACCTTTGAGGGCATCATCAGCAGCGTCACCAGCTTCGGCTTCTTCGTGGAGCTGGACAACGGCGTGGAGGGGCTGGTGCACATGACCACCCTCAAGGATGATTATTATGACTATGTGGAGAGCCAGTATGCCCTGGTGGGCACCCATCACAAGCGCCGCTACCAGCTGGGGGATGCAGTGGAAATACTTCTTGCCCGTGCCGATGTGGAGGCACGCTCCCTTGACTTCCTGGTGAAGGACAACTGCGACCTGCGTGCCTTGAACATGCAGGGCAGCAAGGACAGGGACCCGGGAGAGGCCGCCGGTATCATGAGCCGTTCTGAGGCGCGGAAAATCAAGCGCAGTGCCAAAAAGGACAGGAAGTCCGCCAAGAGCGGCAGGGAGGCTGCCGCCAAGGGGGCTGCTGCCGGGAAGGATGACGGCAGGAATGCTGCCGGGCACATGGGGCGCAAGAAGAACAAGAAGGAAAAGAAGGCAGGAAAGGACAAGCACAGCAAGCGGAAGGGCAGGAGAAAGCAGGGCAGTGACGTGATTGCCAGCTTTGATCCCCTGAGCATCTGAGGTGCGCCTGACCTGTAAGGATAATTGGAATTTGTAGGAACGATGACAGGAGATAAATATGGGACGTAAAAATGCCGCTGTCAAGATTGCCTGTGAAAACCGCAAGGCAAGGCATGATTATTTCATTCACGAAACCTTTGAGGCGGGGCTGGTTTTGCAGGGAACCGAGGTAAAATCCCTGCGGGACGGCAGGGCAAACCTGAAGGACAGCTATGGCGAAATCAAAAATGGTGAGATTTTTATCCAGAATATGCACATCAGCCCCTATGAGCATGGCAATATTTTTAATCACGATGAGCTTCGCCCCCGGAAGCTGCTCATGCACAAGGCTGAGATTGTGAAGCTTTTCAGCAAGACAAGGGAAAAGGGCTTTACCCTGGTGCCCCTGAAGATTTATTTCAAGCAGGGCCGTGCCAAGCTGGAGCTGGCCCTGGCCAGCGGCAAGCACAACTACGACAAGCGGCGCGATTTGCAGGAGCGTGCTGTCAAGCGTGATGTGGCGCGGGAGCTCAGGGACAGGCAGAAGGGCTGAGACAGGTCGGGGAACATTTGTGAAAGTAAATGGTTCTAAAACTTTTTTCTCAATTTTTTTTGGAATTTAGCAGGATTTTGCCAAATTCTATTGAATTATAACGGTAGATAAATTATTATGAAAGCACAAAAATGTGGAGGTTGTATATATGCTGAAAAATATTGCTATTCTTACTAGTGGAAATGACTGTCCTGGCATGAATGCCGCTATTCGTGCCGTAGTTCGCACGGCACGTCATGATGGCGTCAAGATTTGGGGTGTGCGCAACGGCTACAAGGGCTTGATTCGCGACCAGATCGAGGAGCTGAGCACCCGCAGCGTGGGTGATATGATTCAGAGGGGCGGTACTTTTCTGGGTACGGCACGCTGCCCTGAGTTCATGGAGCCGGAGAAGCGCCAGCTTGCTCTGGAAAATCTCCAGAAGCGCGGCATTGAGGGGCTGATTGTCATCGGCGGTGCAGGTTCCCTGGCAGGTGCCTGGGAGCTGTCCAAGCTGGGCATGAACGTGGTAGGCATCCCTGGTACCATCGAAAACGATGTGTGGGGTACTGACTATACCATCGGTTCCGATACGGCTGCCAATACCGTTGTGGATGCTATCAACAAGCTGCGTGATACCGCCTGCGCTCATCGCCGCATCATCCTCATCGAGGTAATGGGCAAGACCTCCGGCTGGCTGGCCATGACTACCGGCATTGCCGGTGGTGCGGAGTATGTGCTGGCTCCTGAGGCAAAGTACAATCTGGACCACATGTGCGCTGAAATCCGTGAGTCCTATGAGGCTGGCAAGCGTTACAGCATTATCGTTGTATCCGAGGGTGCTGCCTCTGCTGTGGAGCTGGGCAAGCAGGTAGGCGAGAAGACCGAGATCGATACCCGTGTTACCGTGCTGGGACATATCCAGCGGGGCGGCTCTCCTACTGTGCAGGACCGCATCAATGCCAGCCTGCTGGGTGAGAAGGCGACCCTTGGCCTCCTGAATGGCGAAAGCGGCATCATGTATGGCTTAGATACAGGTACGGTAGTTGAGATTCCTCTGGAGGAGGCAGCTACCAACACCAAGACTCTGGATCCTGAGTTCATCAGGCTGTCCAAGGTTTTGGCATAATTTTATATGCTTTGATGAAAAGAGTAGGCGTATGTGGATTACGGCATACGCCTATTTTTAGGACTTGTACTAATTTGCATAATCAAATAATCATTTGTGAAAATGATAGCAGCTTTCGCCGAATTTCTTATCTGCAATCATTGGGGTGGAAAAATTGGCAGAACGGAAATTTGTGGCGGCAAGTTGCTTTTGCAAATAAAACATATTAAATATCAAAAAGGGTGTGATTTCTTATGGACAATGTAAAGGTCAGCTACAAGATCCTGATTATGGTGATTATAGCTGCTGTAGGTATGGCTATCGTAGGGGTACGCGGTGCTGTATCTATTCAGAATGCCAATGAGCAGATGGCAAGGATGTACGAGAACGATATGCGTTCCGTGGAACTTTTGGGACAGGCCTGTGAGAAGATGCGCACTATCCAGGTACGTTCCATGCAGGTGATAGCCGATGCTTCAAGGCTGGAGGAGCTCTCCAAGAGTCAGGCGAAGGATATCAACGACATGGAGGCTCTCCTGGGTGAGTATGCCTCCCTGGCTGCCGGTGATGGAAATGATGCTGCCGTGCAGGAGATGATGGGGTACTGGGAAAGCTTCAGGAGATCCATGCCTGCCGTCATGTCTGCGGTGAAGTCCGGGGGCTCCGAGGCAGGCATCGCCGAGTACGACAGGGCGGCACGGCAGGATACGGTGAAGCTCAGGGATTCCCTGACGGCACTCAGCAATGCCACCCGGGAGGCCGCCTTTGAAGCAAACCAGCAGAATGCCGCTGACGGGCAGAGTGCCATTACCCTGATGCTGATTACAACAGTGGTGTGCATGATTATCCAGCTGGGCTTCAGCTGGAAGCTGATCAACGCCATCAAGCAGCCGCTGGGGATTATGCTGCATGTCTGTGAAAAGCTGAGCAATGGCAATTTCATGGTGAAGACGGCACCTTCTGACCGGCTGGATGAATTCGGTGATGTACAGCGGGGATTGTATGATATGACGCTGGCAGTCAGCAAGCTGCTGAAGAATTTTTCCCGCACTACGGAGCAGATTGCGGCCTCTTCCCAGCAGCTGAATTCCAGCTCCATGGAGTCTGCCAACGCTGCTACGGCGGTGGCTCAGTCTGTGGCAGAGGCTGCTGCTGTAGTTATCCAGCAGCAGGGCTCTGTGGATTCGGGAACCCATAGCATAGCTGCCATAACGGAGTCCGTAGAGGGCATCAGCCGGGAGGCGGCGGAGGTTTCTGCCAACGCGGAGCAGGCAGCGGAAAAGGCCGCTTCCGGCAATGGCGTGGTAGGGGCGTCTGTCAGCCAGATTCAGAGCGTGGAGGAAACCGTACGCCTGACGGCGGAGCTGGTGGACAAGCTGGGAGAGCGTTCCCAGGAAATTGGCGCCATCGTAGATACCATTTCCGACCTTGCCGGGCAGACCAACCTGCTGGCACTGAATGCGGCTATTGAGGCGGCCCGTGCCGGTGAGCAGGGCAGGGGCTTTGCCGTAGTGGCAGAGGAAGTGAGAA
>JAEDOE010000031.1 GCA_016302095.1 Anaerovibrio sp.
GCATCCGCGCCAATCTTGGCGATTACCCTGCCACCTGTCACCTGGGAAATAGCCGTATCGATGCGGCCGGTACCTGCCAATGCATCAGGATGGGCCGCCATGGCATCACGGATGGTCCTTGCCGCAGCCTCGTACTCGCCCCATTCCCCCTTATCAGGGCTGCCCAGGCGGGCATACGCTCTTGCCATATGGTCAAGAGGCAGGTAGAATACCGGCACGCCGCAGCCGTCAATGCCGATTTCCAGCTTGTCCTCCGGCATGCAGGATGCCATGGCCACATGCTGGAAAATCACCTTCTGTGCCGGATGGTCAGGCTTGATGTAGTCCTCCACCGGCAGCCCCATCATCTGGCACAGGGCAAGAATCTGGGAATGCTTGCCGGAGCAGGCATTATGCACCGCCTGTGGACGCTCCCCCTTCTTGATGAGCTCCACATTGGCCTTGCCGCTCATAGGACGTGCCGCGCCGCAGTTCAGCACATCAGTAGTCAGCCCCAGCTTCGCCAGTATCCCCTGCACCAGCTCCACATGGAAAGGCTCGCCGCTATGGGATGACACCAGAAACGCCAGCTCCCTGTCAGTGAGGCCGTATTTCTCCAGCCCGCCGTTCTTCACAAAGGCCAATGCCTGAAAAGGCTTGGCGGCACTGCGCCAGAACATAGGCAGCCTGCCGTTGCCAGCCTCCTTCAGGATATCACCCTTGCAGTTGACTGCCACCACATCAGCACGATGGATATTCTCCACATGGCCTGCCCTCGTATACTCCAGAATAATCTCACTCATAAAACATACCCCTCTCCTTGAAAAAATCAAAAAGCGGCATGGATAAAACCAATGCCGCCTTTTCATCTCACAACCATCTTGATAGGATGGCATTAAATTTCATTTATGTGAAATTTTCTTCTGCCAAATTTATGCTTTCAAACCTGTTTCTCAGGACTTATTCCTTCATGGAGGTATTCAGGTTAGGCTCCGGGTTGGTCACATCCACCGGCACCGGCTCCTTTTCCCTGGCCCTCTCCTGTACAGCCTCAGGAGCTTCTTCCTCAAGCGGCATCATCAGAGGCGTGGCAGTATTGTCCTCGTCCTCATCCCTGCGGCTGTCATCCTGGTCTTCCTTCTCGGTAACATTGCCAAAGCCCACGATATCCTTCAGCTCATCCGCCTCAAGGGTTTCCTTCTCAATCAGGGCAGCAGCAATAGCATGCAGCTTTTCGATATTGTCAGACAGGAGGATACGACATTCCTCATAGGCGGAGGTAATCAGCTTGTATACCTCCCGGTCAATATCTGATGCAACCTCCTCGGAGTAGTTCCGCTGATTATTCAGATCCCTGCCCAAAAATACCTGATGGTCGCTGCTTTCCCCAAAGGCTATAGGCCCCAGGTGCTTGCTCATGCCGTATTCCATGATCATGCTCCGGGCCATCTGAGTAGCTCGCTGGATATCGTTCTGAGCACCGGTACTGATTTCCTTCAGCACCACTTCCTCCGCCACACGGCCAGCCATCAGGGTTTTCAGCTTATCCAGCAGCTCCCCCCGGGTAGCGTAGGAACGATCCTCCTTCGGCAGCATCAGGGTGTAGCCCCCTGCCCTGCCGCGAGGGATAATCGTCACCTTGTGCACAGGGTCCGCATTCGGCAGCAGCATGCCCACCAGGGTATGGCCGCCCTCATGGTACGCTGTCAGCCGCTTCTCCTTGTCGCTCATGACCTTGGACTTCCTCTCAGGACCGGCAATAACGCGCTCTATAGAATCCTCCAGCTCGGACATGAAAATGCTCTTTTTGTTGCGGCGGGCTGCCAGAAGTGCCGCCTCGTTCACAAGGTTGCTGAGGTCAGCACCGGTAAAGCCCGGCGTACGGCGTGCCAGCACATCAAGGTCCACATCCTTGGCAATGGGCTTGCCCTTGATATGCACCTTCAAAATAGCCAGGCGTCCCTTTACATCAGGCTTGTCCACCACAATCTGGCGGTCAAAGCGTCCCGGGCGCAAAAGTGCCGGGTCCAGAATATCCGGCCTGTTGGTGGCCGCGATGATGATGATGCCTTCGTTGGCAGCAAAACCGTCCATCTCCACCAGCATCTGGTTCAGGGTCTGCTCCCGCTCATCATGGCCGCCCCCCAGGCCTGCGCCACGCTGGCGTCCCACCGCATCAATCTCATCGATGAACACGATGCACGGAGCATGCTTCTTGGCCTGGTCAAACAAATCACGGACACGGGAAGCACCCACGCCCACGAACATCTCCACAAAGTCAGAACCGCTGATGGAGAAAAAAGGCACCCCTGCCTCACCGGCAACCGCCTTGGCCAGCAAGGTCTTGCCTGTACCCGGCGGGCCGAAAAGCAGCACGCCCTTGGGGATTTTGGCGCCCAGCTCGTTGAACTTCTTCGGCTGCTTCAAAAACTCCACAACCTCCTGCAGCTCCTGCTTTGCCTCATCAGCACCTGCCACATCGGAAAAATGCACCTTGACCTTGTCGCCGCCGCTCATCTTGGCACGGCTCCTGCCAAAGGACATCACCTTGCCGCCGCCCCCCTGGGTCTGGTTCATAAAGTAGAACCACAGGGCTGCCAAGAGAATAATCGGCAGCAGGGAAGAAAACAGGGTTGACCACCAAGGCGGCTCCGGCGGATTTTCCGCCTTCACTGTAACATTCTTTGCCTGCAGCTTATCTACCAGATTTTCCTCCTGATAAGGAAAGCCCGGCATGACGGACTTGAACTCCGTACCGTCTGCCAGGGTTCCCTTCACCACATTCTCAACCAGGACAACCTTGGCAACCTCGCCGCTGTCAACCTGCGCCATAAAATCAGTATAGTTCATTTCCTGAATTTTTGGCTGCTGTTGCTGGGAAAAATAATCTATAGCAGATATAGCGACGAAAATAATGAGCAAATACAATGCTACATTTTTCATGAATTTATCCAATTCCACATCCTCCTTCCGCAAGGGCCCACGACCTGCCAAAAAGCCCTGATACCCTCACAGAGAATAATTATAGCATTAATTATCACATTCTACAACGTTATACCTCAAGAATAAATTTCCCGCTTCAAAATCCCCACTACCGGCAGGTTGCGATACTTTTCCGCATAATCAAGGCCATAGCCCACCAAAAACTCGTCAGGCACCTCAAAGCCGCAATAATCGATTTCAATCTCCACCTGACGGCGGGATGGCTTACTGAGAAGGGCACACAGCCTGATGCTGGCAGGCTCCCTTTTTGCCAGCTCTGCCATCAGGCGGCTCATAGTAACGCCGGAATCAATGATATCCTCCACCAGAAGCACATGCCTGCCCTTGATATCCCCATCCAGATCCTTCTTGATTTTGACGCTGCCGCTGGTCTCCGTGCCGCTGCCGTAGCTGGAAGCCACCATAAAATCAATATTCAGCGGCACGTTTATCTGGCGCACCAGATCGGCAAAAAACATCACCGAGCCCTTTAGGATGCCCACCACCAGCAAATCCTTGCCGGCATAGTCCCTTGTCAGCTGCTGCCCCATCTCACGGCATTTGGCAGCCAGGGCTGCCTCATCAAACATCACGCTTGCCAGATCATTTAACATTTTGTCTACTCCTTTATCCCTCATTAATCATGCGGAGGACAAAAAATTTCCTTGTCCCCTCGTCGGCCGCAGCCTCGGCAAACCGCCTGATACCCGGCAGCCACAGGATGCTCCCGTCACCGCCGCCATCCGCCACCAGCCAGAGCGCATCACGCTGCTGCCTGGGTATGCGGCTGTCAATCAGGAAATCCTTCAGCTTCTTGTGTCCGCTGCCTATGCTGACACGGTCGCCATTTTTCCTGTGGCGGACAGCCAGAGGCTGATTACACTTGTCCCAATCGCCGTAAACTGCCATGCAGCCGCCATTACATGCATTGCCTGCATGATCTGCCGCGCTTCTTAAAAGCGCCTCCAGCTGCTGCCTGTCCCCTGCCAGCTCCGCTGTAATGCGGCTGCCATCCGGCAGGCAGGTAGTTCCCGGCACACGCAGGAAAATCTTCTCAAACTCCCCCACGATATTCATTGTACCATGATTTTCTGAAAATGGAATGGTCTTTTTTATGATATACAAAAAATTATAGGAAATTTCCGCCACAAGCCCAAAGGAAAGCTGCGCCCTTGTACCTGTCCTGCCCTTTTGCGCCAGCTGCAGCACCGCCTGCACCTGCACATAGGAAAGCCGGCAGCCGCTCACCTCGAAAGCCGCCTGCTGCACCAGCCGCCTCTGCATGGCAAGGGGCTGTGACAGGATTTTACTCAAGTTAAAGCCAAAGCCCCCCAAAGGCTTTCCCGCCTGACCTCCCCCAAATTCCTTTCCTGCCTTTACTGCCAGCTCCTGCCACAGCTTTTCTGCCTGCTGCTCCAGGTAATCTTCATCCGCCTGTGCCAAATCCGCCAGCTGGCAAAGGGCATCTCCCAGTGCCGGGTTATACTCCCTGGCAAGAAGGGGCAAAAGCTCCAGCCGCAGCTTGTTGCGGAAACAGTCCGCCTGGTCATTGGTAGCATCATGCCGCGGTTCTAACCTGCGTTGCCTGCAATACTCAGCCAATTCCCTCTTGCCGGCAAAGAGCAGTGGGCGCACCAAATCCCCCTGGCAGCACCTGATTCCCCCCAGCCCCCGAAGCCCCGTGCCCCGGATGAGGTGCATCAGGACAGTTTCCGCCTGGTCATCCCGATGATGGGCGGTAGCAATCACCACCCTGCCCTGCTTTTCCCAGTTTTCACCCATGGCGTATTTTTCCGAAAGCTCCCCGGCAAGCCGCCGCAAAAAAGCATACCGAAGCCGCCGGGCTGCCATTTCCAAGGACTCCCCTGCCCTTGCCGCCTCCCCGGGCACATCAGCAGACTCCCCGTAGAACTCAATCCCCCTGTCACGGCAAAACTCCCTGACAAACTCCGCATCCTCCAGGGAATCCTTTCCCCTGATGCCGTGCTCAAAATGGGCTGCCGCCACCCTTATGCCAAGCACCTCCTGCAGCATGTCCAGCATATCCAGCATGGCAAGGGAATCAATGCCGCCGGAGCATGCCGCCAGCACCACCGTCCCCTCCGGCAGGACGATATTTTCCTGCCAGTTTTTCTCAAAGCACTTCAATAAATCCATCACAAATCATCTTTCCTGTATTTTTTGCCCATCCTTCCAGGATTAGGAAGAATAATCACCGCCACGAAAAAGAAGCACCCCTGAAAGGTGCTTCCCTGCATAATTATGTTATAATTGCCAAAATTATCTTCTGCGTCCGCCGCCTCTGCCGCCGCGCTTGCTGTCCGTCTTGCGGCTGAGATCCGTCAGCCTCTCATCGCTGTCCTTCAGGAACCTTGACAGCTTATCCTCAAAGGAAGCGTTCGTGCCTGCACTGCCGAAACGGGAACCTCCCCGGCGGAAATCACCGCCTGCGCTGCGGAAGCCCTCGCTGCGCTGAAAGCCGCTGCCGCCCTCATGCTGCTGACGCGGTGCAAAGCCTCTCTGCTCACGCTGTGGCTGCTCCTCAGGCTTCTTCTCCTGCGCCTGCTTCACGGAAAGCCCGATCTTCCCTTTTTCATCAACAGACAGAACCTTGACCTTTACCTTGTCCTGCTCCTTCAGAAAGTCCTTGACATCCTTTACATAGACATCAGCCACCTCTGAAATATGCACCAGCCCTACCTTGTTATCCGGCAGATTGATGAACGCACCAAAATTGGTAATGCCGCTGACTACACCCTCTACAATACTTCCAACTTCAATGGACAAAACATTTCCTCCTCAAAAAATCTAACTTAATCGTCATTATACCCTTATAGAGGGCAAAGTGTCAATTATTTATTATCGGCGTAGATGTATGGCATCTCGCCCTTGCACGTCATGCCCAGATCCTCCCTTGCCAGCTTCTCGATATAAGCATCATCATGCAGCCGGGCATTTTCATCCTGCAGCTGCTGGTTCTCTGTACGGGCAGCCTGCAATCTTTCCCGGGCAGCAGTCATATCATCGTCCAGCGCCCCCAGCGTCATCTGCTGGTCAGCCAGAATCCAGCCACCGTATGCCACAATCGCTGCCAGCAGGATGGCGAACCAGTTAAAGCCCCTGCCGGACCGCGCCTTTGCTTTTTCCCTTGCCTTGTCTTCCACACCTAACGTCTCCCCGCTTAATGCATCCCAAACGGCAAAATCAGCACACTGCCACGGCGGTATGCCAGCTTGCCTGTTTGCTGTTACTTTTCGCTCCACTGAAAATAATTGGTGGTAGCAATCCGCCGGTACAATGAGTCGCACTCATCGCACTTGAAGCGTGCCACCGTATCTGACATATCTGCCCTGCCATCCACAATCTTCACAGCCCCCGGCTCCAAAAACCGCATGGCCGCACCGCACCTAGGACACTCACAGTAACCGTTGGCATCCTTCCTGAGCTGCATCGGTGCCAGCTCCCCGGTGGACTTGATCCTGCGCTTTGGCTTGGACGGCGGAGGTGGCGGCGTTTTTTCATCCTCTGACAGCTCAAACCTCTCGTACAGGCCGGAACGCAAAAGCTCCCGATAAAAAATGCCACAGTCATAGCAGATATATCTCGGCTTCACATTCTCATAGTCCACCTTGCCATTGATGACCCGCACGGCACCGCCCTCACTATACACCATGCCCTTGCCGCACTCAGGGCAGTCATAGCCGCCCTGGGCATTGGTCATGAGCGCTGTCACCGGACTGCCGGTAAAACTCCTCTTTTGCTTCTGAGCCACGGCCTTTTGAGCCGCCTGCTCCTTATCTAATGCCTCCAAATCCTCAGGCTTCAGAAAAAACACATCATAGTAGCCTGTATTCAAAAGCTCCCGATAATATTTGCCACATTTACGGCAGATATACTTGGGCTTTACATTATCATAATCAACTTTTCCATCGACCACCCGCACCTGGCCGCCCGACAGGTATTCCAATGCCTGACTGCATTCAGGACAGGAAAACCTGCCATCATTTCCTTTTTCCAGCTTACTTACTGCCAACCTGCCTCACTCCGCCTATTCTTTTCAGTACATGCAAATGTACAAAACAACCCCCGAAAAAATCTAAAGCAATTCCTCTATCGCCCTGGCAATATCCTGCACCGTGCCCGGCCTGGCATGACGGCGTGCCGCCATGGCCATATCGGAAAGTGCATACTGCTCCGACAGCAAATCCCTGATGACACAGGCCAGATTATCCCCGGCATGGAGCCACACAGCTGCTCCGCAGCCGGACATATACCTGGCGTTATCAGTCTCCGGCCCCGGAATAGGCTCATGCAGCACCATGGGCAGCCCCATGGCCATCGCCTCGGTAAGGGTGAGCGCCCCGGGTTTCGTCACCAATATATCCGCTGCTCCCATCAGCTGACAAACCTTGTCAGTAAAGCCATAGACATGAACACAATGATGAGACGTTCCCCCAAACCTCTCAGCCTGTGCTTTCAGTTCATGATTCCTGCCGGCAGCCACCAGAAGCTGCAGCCTGATCTCCAGCTTTTCCAGCTGCTCCAGTGCCGCCACAATACGTCCCAGCCCCAGGCCGCCCCCCATCAGGAGCACCACGGGCAAATCCGGTGACAGCCCTGCCACCTGCCTGCATGCCGCCTTGTCCCAGGCCTGATAGAAATCCCTGCTTACAGGAATCCCCGTCACATGGATGGTATCCTCACGGATGCCATCGGCAATCAGCTGCTTTTTCATGAAATCGCAGCCTACAAAATACAAATCCATATTGGGGCAAATCCACATGCGATGCACGGAATAATCAGTAATCACCGCCACTGACACAAACTGCTGCCGCCAGCCATCCCCCAGATGGGACACCGCCTCTGCCGGAAAGGGATGAGTGCAGATAATCACATCAGGCCTGTATTTTCTGACCAGGCTCTTGATGGAGCGGGACATGGCCTGCGCCATCAGCAGCTGGATAAAGCCGCCCTTCCTGTTCCCATCCGTAAAACGGTACATGAACTCGTAGAGATTGGGCACCAGCGCCAGCATCTTCAGATAGCAGCTTTTCATAAAGGCATTGATGAAGGATGTATCCCAGCGCATGAAATCAACTGTGTCTATCCTGGCATCGGGAAAATATGCCTTTATGCCCTCGGCAATGGCACTGGCGGCCTTTTCATGACCTGAACCAATGGATGCCGTAACCAGCAAAAAACTTTTTCCCATACCTGCACCTCTGCCTTATCCTTCGCTGCCTGACTGCCGGAGCATATCCTGAACGAAAATTACAATTACTTTAAACTAAATTTTATCACATTTTGCGTCAATTCATCAACCATAAAATCAGCAAAATCAGCTATGCTCAGATTATCCGCCCACCGGGCTGTCAGGTCAGTCCGCCATCAATGCTCCACAGGGCACCGTTGACAAAGCCCGCCTCCCGGCTGCAAAGGAATTTTATCACGGAGGCAACTTCCTCGGGAGAAGCTATGCGCCCCAAGGGATAGACGCTGCCCATCTCCCCCAGTGCCTGCTCCCGGTCGGGATACTGCAACAGCTGTGCCTCCGTCAGAGGCGTCAGCACATCGCCTGGGCAGACGGCATTGATGCGGATGCCGAAGGGCCCCAGCTCCAGTGCCATGGCCTTGGTGAACATATTCACCGCCCCCTTGGAGGCACAATAAGTGCTGCACAGCATGTTGCCCTGCAGGCCGGCATCCGAGGACACGTTGACGATGCAGCCGCTGCCCTGCTTTTTCATAATATCTACGGCATATTTTGTCATGAAGTACGTCCCCTTGAGGTTGACGGACAGCATCCTGTCAAAATCCGCTTCCTCCACATCCTCGATGGCACGCTCAAAATAAATCCCTGCTGAGTTGATCAGGGCATCCAGCCTGCCCAGCTGCCAGGCTGTGTCAGCCACCGCCCGGCGGCAGTCCTCCGCCCGGGACACGTCACCTTGCAGGTAAACTGCCTCCCCGGCATTTACAGAACTTCCGGCATTTTTTTTGAGATAATCAAGAGCCGCCTGTCCCCTTCCGTCATCCCTGCCCATGACAGCCACCTGCCAGCCATCCTGCAAAAACAGTGCCGCTGACGCCAGCCCGATACCTGATGTGCCGCCAGTAATCAAAACAACTTTTTTCCCTGCTTTATCCATAAACGCTTTCCATCCTTCACCCAAAAATGCATATATAAATAATATCGGCACCAATACACCATTTTCTTGAATTTCAGTTTGTCGTAGTGGGTGTATGATACTTAGGGAACATTAACGGGATAAG
>JAEDOE010000032.1 GCA_016302095.1 Anaerovibrio sp.
TACTTGATGAGCTCATGGTAGTAGGCAGGGCTTGCCTGGGAAATTTCCATATCAAGAAAGCGCCGCCTGCCGGCAGGGGCGCCCTTGATAAGCTGCAAATCGTCAGGAGCAAAAAGCACCACATTTACTGCACCAATCAGCTCCTTGACAGATATTTTCCTGCCGTTATAGGCAATGGTACGCCTCCTGTCCCGATAAAAAGTAAAATCCAGCTGATTTTCCACGCCAAAACGCTGGAAGCCCAGGGAAATACTTCCCCCGGGAGCATTCCAGCGAACCAGCTCGCTATCCGTATTGCTTCTGAAGGAGCTGCCTGCGGCTGCGTAATAGACCGCCTCCAGAATATTGGTCTTGCCCTGGGCATTGCAGCCGATAAAAATGTTCAGGTCGTCATTAAAGGCAAGCTCCAGCTTTTCATAATTCCTGAAATCAACAAGCTTGAGGCTCCTGACCTTCATGGCTTACTGCACCCCGGTTTCTTCCCTGGCTACCTGCCAGCAGCCCATCTCCAGGATTTCCACAGTGTCTCCCGGAAACAGGCGCCGCCTTTTAGCTGTCTCAATATTGCCGTTTACCAAAATCATTTTTTCTTCCAGCAGGGGCTTTACCTGCCCGCCTGACTCGATAATGCCAGCCCATTTCAAAAGCTGGTCAAGCTGGATGCTCTCTGTATGAATGGATATTTTTTCCATCTAAATATCTCCTTTTAGCTCCTGACAGGAGTAACGATGTACACGAAATTCGGCTCGCTTTCCGTCCTGATACCGGCAGAGTTTAAAGGACCGTTCAGGGAAAGGGTAAATTCCGGTGACTTGATGAGCTTCAGGCAGTCATTGATGTAGTCGGCATTAAAGGAAATCCTGATGTCATCGCCATTAATAACAGCGGAGCCGTATTCCTCACCGTTGCCGATTTCCGGATTGGCTGAATAAATCTTCACCATGCTGTTGGCAAATTCCATAGTGATAACATTGTAGTCGTTTGTCCTGGAAATCAGGGCAATGCGGTCAATAATCCCCTTAATCTCATCTGTTTTCAAGGTGATAGCTGTCTTGAACTCCACCGGAATAACCCTGTGATAATCCGGGAACTGACCTTCGATAAGCCTGGAGGAAATATAGACATTGTCCACCTCGAAGCTGATCTGCGTCGGGCTGCAGCTGATGTTGACCGTCCTGGGCATGTCAGACTGAAGGATTTTCTGCAGCTCATTCAAAAGCTTGGAAGGAATAATCAGCTTCTGCTCTCCCTGAAATTCATCCAAAGTGTCTGATTTAACTGCTAATCTGTGAGTATCGGTAGCTGCCATCAGGATGGAATCCTCCTTCAGCTCCAGAAGGCAGCCTGTAAAGATAGGACGGCTTTCCTCATGGGAGCAGGAAAAAGTGGTGCTCTGAATGAGGTCCCGCAGGATGACATCGGAAATCTGGAAGCTGCTTCGGCCCTCAACCTTGGTAATAGTAGGATAATCAGTTGCTTCCATGCTCAGGAAGGAGAACTTGGAACGGTTGGAGGTAATATAAACCATCTTCTCCTGGTTGCTGTATTCGAAGCCAACGGTTGTACCCGGCAAGCGGCGGATGACTTCCTGGGCATAACGTCCTGCCAAAACCATTTCACCGGATATTTCAACCTTTGCCTCTATATTGCAAATAATGCCCATCTCATAATCTGTTGCCTGCAAGGTCAGCTGATTGCTTTCTGCCTTCATATAGATACCTGAAAGGATTGGTGTCTGGGGCTTTGGTGATACTGCCTTCATGACAATCTGTATTGCTTGCACTATGTCTTCTTTTTGACAACTGAATTTCATGTTTTGCACATCCTTTATATATTATTACTCTTTAATATTTTTAAAGTTTTAGAAGCCGTAATAGTAGGGGGTGTGGAAATGGTGGATAAGTGGAATCTTCCCTAGAAATTATCCGCAGGAAAGATGTGCATAATCTGTTGATGAAGTTTGCAGGTCAGCAAAAGGTTATCCACACAATTCACAAGAACAAAATAGCTGCAAAGTTATCCACATCCCGTCTACACTGGCATGCACCGCTTATCCACATATTTACAGGGATAAAACAGCCGGGCAATGCTACCCGGCTGTGTATTACATTTTCTCTATGCTCTTGATAAGCTCCTGCACTGTCTTGTCAAGCTGGATATTGGAAGTCCTGTCCTTGGCAATCTTCTTGTAGGCGTGAAGCACCGTGGTATGGTCCCTGCCGCCAAAAAATTCGCCAATCTGCGGCAGGGAAGTATCCGTCAGCTCCCTGCAGAGGTACATGGCAATCTGCCTCGGTACCGCAAGATTTTTGTTTCTCTTGCTGGAATTCAGGTCATCAATATTCAGCTTGAAGTGGGTGGCAACCACCTCACGGATGATTTCCAAAGTGATTTCCTTGGTGGTATTGTCAGGGAAAATATTCTTCAATGACTCCGCCACCAGCTCCGTGGTAATCCTGCTGCCGGTGAGGGAGGCGTATGCCACAACCCTGGTCAGGGCGCCTTCCAGCTCCCTGATGTTGTTGTCTATGCGGCCGGCGATGTAAATCAGGGCCTCGTTTGGTACCTCCAGGTTTTCCAGCATGGCCTTCTTTTTGAGAATAGCGATACGTGTTTCCAGGTCAGGTACCTGGATATCTGCCAGAAGACCGCTGGCAAAGCGTGATTTCAGCCTTTCCTCCAAGGTCTGGATTTCATGAGGCGGCCGGTCGGAGGAAAGCACAATAGCCTTGTTGGACTGGTACAGGGCATTGAAGGTGTGGAAAAATTCCTCCTGAGTCTGGATTTTCTTGGTCAAAAACTGCACGTCGTCCACCATCAGAAGGTCGATATGACGATACTTCTGGCGAAATGCCTCGGTGGAGTTGTCACGGATGGCATTGATCAGCTCGTTGGTGAATTTCTCGCAGGTAATGTACAATACCCTCTTGGTGGGATCATTTTTCAGCACCTCGTGGCCGATGGCGTGCATGAGATGGGTTTTGCCCAGGCCTACGCCGCCATACATGAAAAGGGGGTTGTAGGTCTTGCCCGGCTCCTTTGCCACGGCCAGGGCTGCGGCATGGGCGATGCGGTTGAAGCCGCCGGTAACGAAGTTGTCAAAAACGTACTTGGGATTTAAGGATGAGGCGTCCCCAGGGGCAATCTTGGCAAAGGAGGATTCATACCTGGCAGCGCTTTCCTCAGTCCTGCCAAAATCAAGGCTGCCTTGAGGATTGTCCTCATGCACCTCGATAGTCTTTGTCTTTGGCTTTTCAGCAGGTTTTTCTGCGGGCCTGTACTCCAGGACAAAAATTATTTCCCCCTGAATATCCTGGGTAAATTCCAGCTTGCGGCAGGCTTCCTTGCAGGCATCCTGGGTAAAATCCCTGTATCGTTTTTCAAAGAACTGAATGATAACCTCGTTGTCAGAACTGAGGGTAAAGGTGTTATCTGCAAAGGATACAGGCTTCAGAGGCTTCAGCCAGCGTTCAATGGCACCTGGGGAAAGAAAATTTTCCACCTCTGCCAGAATGGTATTCCAGAATTCATCTAACTGTGTCTGTAGCATAAAATAATGACCTCGCAAAAAAAATTTATCCACTGATAAAGAAACTTATCCACATCTGTGAATAAAAGTGTGGATAAATCAATAAAAAAGGGGAAGGAAACAAGCAAAAAGTATTTTTCCTTCCATATTATATTGAAATAATAAGATTATTAACAATCTGTGCATAAGCCTTGTGGAAGACCTCTAATATTCTATCAAAATAAAGGAAAGTTATCAACAGAAAATATGGGATAAACAGCAAAAAAATATTTTTTATCCAGCAAAATTGCAAATTTATCCACAGCAGTCAAGGAAAAGTTCTTGACACGCTTTCAGCAGTAGTCTATAATCTTTGGTAGTTTAAATTCAATACATAATGCGTAGATTGGGTTTGACCGAGTATTTACTCGTAAATATATTAAGGAGGTGCAGAACATTGAAGCAGACTTATCAGCCGAATAATCATTGGAAGAAGAAGACTCATGGTTTCCGTGAGCGCATGAAGACTAAGGGTGGCCGTCAGGTATTGGCTCGTCGCCGCGCAAGAGGCAGAAAGAAGATTTCAGCATAATATTAGGTCACCTCGGTGACCTATTTTTATTATCAGGGAAGCATGGCGTATGCTTTTGCTTTGAATGGAGTTTTCTTTATGTACAAATTACCGAAGGTGCGCATTTTGCGCCGCAGAAATGATTTTCAGCGAATTCATCGCTTGGGAAAATCTTATGCTAACAGGTATTTGGTGGTGTATGTCTTTACAGCAAGCGGGCTGGAAGGCAAGGTAGGATTTGCTGCCGGCAAAAAGCTTGGCAATGCAGTTACCAGAAACCGAGTCAAACGGCTTCTGCGTGAGTGCTACAGGCTGAATCAGCACAGGCTTGACAGGAGCTATACGCTTCTGCTGGTGGGCAGGAAGGCAGCGACTACCGAAAAATACGATGTTATTGAGAAGGCTTTTCTCAGCTTGGGCAGAAAAGCGAAGATTTTGAAGGGATGATAAGGGTGAAAAGAGTTTTTCTTTTACTGATAGATGTATACAGAAGGTATATTTCACCCCTGAAATCCCCCTGCTGTCGTTATATTCCCACTTGTTCGGAGTATGCGATGATAGCTATTGAAAGATACGGTGCCGCAAGGGGCGGCTGGCTCGCCCTGAAGCGCATCCTGCGCTGCCATCCCTTTCATGAGGGGGGCTATGATCCGGTTCCGTAGTATAAAGGACGTGTTGATTTGGAATTTATGATGAACCTTTTTGATCCGCTGGTGCAGGTATTCCGCCTTGTTTTTGAAGGATTTTACAACCTCACTGCGGCTGTTGGCTTTGCCAATTACGGTATCGCCATCATTTTGATGACTATTCTGGTCAAGGCCCTCATGTATCCCCTGACTGCCAAGCAGGTGCGTTCCATGAAGGCAATGCAGGATCTGCAGCCTGCCTTGAAGAAGCTGCAGAAGGACTACAAGAATAATCCGCAGCTTTTGCAGCAGAAGATGGCAGAGCTTTACAAGGAGGCGGGGGTGAATCCTCTGGCCGGCTGTCTGCCGCTTCTCATTCAGATGCCTATATTGATGGGTGTTTACTACTGCCTGTACGGCTATAGCTATTCAGGTGATCCTACCTTCCTGTGGCTTACCAGCCTGTCCGATACGGATCCTCTGTATGTGCTGCCTATTCTGTCTGCCCTGACTACCTATATCCAGCAGAAGCAGACTATGGCCAACAATGGGCAGGACAACCAGCAGATGAAGATCATGAGCTATATGATGCCTCTGTTCATCGGCTGGATTTCTTTGAATTTCCCATCCGGACTGGTTGTTTACTGGGTAACCATGAACCTCTGCCAGATTGCGCAGCAGTGGTACATGTTCCGCGGTGAAAAAAAGCTGGCTGTAGAGGTAGAGGATGCTTCTGCCAGCGATAAGAAGAAGAGGTAAGATTGATGGCTGTTGAAATAGAAAAGACAGGAAAGACGATAGATGAGGCGAAGCAAGCGGCTCTTTCCGAGCTGCAGGTTTCTGCTGATATGGTTGAGTTTGAGGTGCTGGCGGAGCCAAGCAAGGGCTTTCTGGGACTGATTGGCGGCAGGCCTGCCAGGATTCTGGCACGGGTGAGGGAGCTGACACCTGCTGACAAGGCAAAGAAGTTCCTGAGTGATATTTTTGCTGCCATGAACCTTGATGTTACTATTGAGGTCAGTGAGGCAGAGGATGGCGTTGTCCTGAACCTGATTGGTGACAACCTGGGCATCCTGATTGGCAAGCATGGCCAGACGCTGGATTCTTTGCAGTATCTGTCCAATCTGACTGCCAATAAGGGGCTTTTGGAGGAAAAGGTGCGCATTATTCTCGATATTGAGAATTACAGGAGCCGCCGGGAGGAAACCCTGCGCCGCCTGGCACTGCGTTTGGCTGACAAGGTGCGCCGCACAGGTGAGCGCATCGTGCTGGAGCCGATGAACCGCCATGAGAGAAAGATTATTCACATGGCATTGCAGGATAATTACCGCATTTCCACCTACAGCTCCGGCGATGAGCCGTACCGCAAGGTGGTTATTGAGCAGAAGCGGGGCAGGCGTGAGCGCCGGGATTATCGCGGCGAGTACCGTGGCAGCCGTGAGAGCCGCTACGGCAGGGAGCCGATTTCCACCAGCAAAGATAGCGGCAGCGAGTTTTCCTATGAGAGCGTTGAACGCGGGGAAGAATAAGCAAATAAAATAAATAGCTGATGGCTGTGAAAGGGCTGTTTGCAATTGGGTTATGATGGTATAATCTAATTGAAGCGGCTCTTTTTTTGTAGATTTTATGAGGATGAGATTATGCAGCAGGATTATACGATTAGTGCGATTGCCACTGCTATAGGCGAGGGCGGCATAGGCATTGTCCGGCTTAGCGGTGAAAAATCAGTAGAAATAGCGGAAAAGTGCTTCCGCCCTGCCGGGGGGCACAGGCTGTCGGAGTGTACTCCCAGAATGGCGGTATTTGGCAGGATATATGATGAGGAAGGCAGGTTTCTGGATGAGGCAATCTGCATTGTGATGCGGGCGCCTCATTCCTATACCTGCGAGGATGTGGTGGAGCTGCAATGCCATGGAGGTCCCCTTGTGCTCAGGCAGGTGCTGGGGCTGACCTACAGGCTGGGAGCCCAGCCGGCAGAGCCGGGAGAGTTTACCAAGAGGGCCTTTCTGAACGGCAGGCTTGATCTCAGCCAGGCACAGTCGGTGATGGATGTGATTCAGGCGCGCACGGCGGCTTCATTGGAGATGGCGGCAGGCAATTTGCAGGGAAGGCTGTCGGAGGAAATCGGCAATCTGCGGCAGGAGATTCTGGAGATTATTGCTCACCTTGAAGCATCTATTGATTTTCCCGAGGATGATATCGAGGAGGTAGCTCTTGGGGAAGCGGAGCTGAAGGTGGAGAAGATATATGGGCAGGTGCAGGACTTGCTGGGTTCTGCCGACAGGGGCAGGATTCTCAGGGACGGGCTGCGCACGGCGATTATCGGGCGTCCTAATGCCGGCAAGTCCAGCCTGATGAATCTGATGCTGGGGCAGGAGCGTTCCATAGTCACTGATGTGCCCGGCACTACCCGTGACAGCATCGAGGAATATGTCAATATGGGCGGTATTCCCTTGAAGCTGGCTGATACGGCAGGCATCCGGGAGACGGAAAACCTGGTGGAAAAGATAGGTGTTGAGCGTGCCTATAGCTATGCCAAGGAAGCGGAACTGGTGCTGGCTGTGTTTGACAGCTCCCAGGAAATGACGGAACAGGATGAGGCAATCTGGCAGCTGCTCAGCCAGTGCCGGGGCAGGATTATGGTTATCTTGAATAAGGCTGATCTGGCTGGCAGGCTGAGGCAGGAAGATATAGAGAAAATTGCTGCTGAAAAAGTGGTTGAAGAAGTCTATGATATTGTTATTATGTCTGCCAAGAAAGGCTCCGGGCTAAAGGAGCTGGAGGAAGCAATACAGAGGCTGGTCTTTGGCGGCAAAATCGGCTGGCAGGAGTCGGCAATGGTCAGCAATGCCCGGCAGCAGGAAATTCTCCGTCAGGCCCTGGAGCTTCTTGAGCAGACAAGGGTCACTCTGATGAACGGCATGAGCGAGGATTTTGTGGTGATAGATTTGCGCTCAGCCTGGGAAAAGCTGGGGGAGATTACCGGCGAGACCATCGGCGAGGATATTATTGACGAGATATTCAGCAGGTTCTGCCTTGGCAAATAATATATGAATTAAATATGGCAGACCTGATTATTTTGTTTTTTAGATAAGTTTTTTGAGGTGAGTGCATGAATAAGGATGATATATTTGTGGCTGGTGAGTATGATGTAATTGTCATCGGTGCCGGCCATGCAGGGGTGGAGGCGGCATTGGCAGCGGCAAGGCTGGGCTGTGAGACGCTTCTGGCTACCCTCAGTATGGATAATATTGCCATGATGCCCTGCAATCCTTCTGTAGGAGGTCCTGGCAAGGGACATCTGGTCAGGGAGCTGGATGCCCTGGGGGGGCAGATGGGCATTAATGCCGATGAGACCTGCATCCAGTTCAGGATGCTGAACACGGGGAAGGGGCCTGCTGTCCATGCTCTCAGGGCACAGGCGGACAAGAAGCACTACCAGTTCCGCATGAAGGAGGTCTGCGAAAATCAGGAGCGTCTGGATGTGAAGCAGCTTCTGATTGATGAGCTGATTGTGGAGGATGGCAAGGTCAAGGGGGTTCGCACGGAAAATGATGAATATTACTTTTGCCGGGCGGTAATTTTGGCTACCGGAACCTATCTGAAGGGTTCTATCATTATCGGTGAGCATACCCATACAGGCGGGCCTAATGGCCAGCGGTCAGCGGAAAAGCTGTCCCAGTCACTTTTGGCTGCCGGCATTGAGCTGATGCGCTTCAAGACCGGCACTCCTGCCAGAGTAGACAGCCGTTCACTGGACTATAGCAAAATGGAAATCCAGCCGGGGGATGAGGAAGCACGGAATTTTTCCTTTATGAGCGATGTGGCAACCCGTGAACAGGTGCCATGCTATCTGACCTATACCAATGCAGCTACCCACAAGGTCATTATGGACAATATCCACCGTGCCCCTATGGCAAACGGACTGATAAAGGGGGTAGGACCTCGCTATTGCCCGTCCATCGAGACAAAGCTGGTACGTTTCCCTGATAAGGAGAGGCATCAGCTGTTCCTGGAGCCGGAGGGCAACCATACTAACGAGGTCTATGTGCAGGGCATGTCCACCAGCCTGCCCATGGATGTGCAGCTGGCTTTCCTGCATACTATTCCAGGGCTGGAAAAGGCAAAGATGATGCGGCCTGGTTATGCTATTGAGTATGACTGCATCAATCCATTGCAGCTAAAGCCTACCTTGGAATTCAAGAAAATCAGCGGCATGTTTTCTGCCGGGCAGTCCAACGGTACTTCTGGTTATGAGGAGGCTGCTGCCCAGGGGCTGATGGCAGGCATCAATGCCGCCATGAAGCTGCAAGGGAAGGAACCGCTGGTACTGAAGCGTTCCGAGGCGTATATCGGTGTGCTGATTGATGACCTGGTGACTAAGGGAACCAATGAGCCGTACAGGATTATGACTTCCCGGGCGGAGTACCGGCTGCTTTTGCGGCAGGATAATGCTGACTTGCGCCTGACGCCTATCGGCAGGAAAATCGGCCTGGTGGATGA
>JAEDOE010000033.1 GCA_016302095.1 Anaerovibrio sp.
TCTCCTCACGTTATCCTAAAATAACCCTAATCTTAAATTTTAATCTCTGCTGCCCCTGCCAGGGTTGCCCGTGCCTCAGCCATGAGATTTTCCATAATCACAGCCATTGGCTCAATCTTCTTCAAAGGCGTCAGGCTCTGACCAGCCTGCACCATGCCGTTCTCCACATCGCCGTCCACGGCAGCCAGCTTGTTGGTGCCGGTAGCCATCTTCAAAAGGGTTTCCTTGTCAGCCTTGCCGGAGAACTCCAAGGCCTGATACTCGGTAGAGAACTTGTTCTTCACGCCCCGCACCGCACTCTTGATGGTCTGCCCGGTCACGATGGTATCCGTATCCACCGCCTCAATCAGCTTCTGCTTCATGTTCTCGTGGACAGGGCATTCCTCGGCAATCAGGAAGCGGGTGCCAATCTGCACGCCAGCTGCCCCCATCAGCAGGGCTGCCGCAATGCCCCTGCCATCAGCGATGCCGCCAGCCATTACCACAGGAATCTCCACCTCTGGGATAACCTGGGTCATCAATGCCATGGTAGTCAGCACGCCAATATGGCCGCCAGCCTCCATGCCCTCCACCACGATGGCATCAGCATTGTTATCCTGAAGCCGCTTGGCCAGCTTCACATTTGGCACTACAGGAATCACCTTGATGCCTGCCGCATGCAAAGGCTCCACATAAGGCACAGGATTGCCAGCCCCCAGTGTAACAAAAGCAGGCTTCTCCTGGCAGATAACCTCCACAATCTCATCCTTGTTAGGTGCCATCAGCATCACATTCACGCCGAAAGGCTTGTCCGTCAGCTCACGGCACTTCCTGATTTCATCCCTTACATACTCCGTAGTGCGGCCGCCGCAGGAAATAATCCCGGCTCCCCCTGCATTGGAAACAGCCGCTGCCATTACCGCATCAGAAATCCAAGCCATGCCCCCCTGAATAACAGGATACTTTATGCCCAAAACCTCACAAATGCTCTTTGCCATAATACAATTACCTCCTAACTAATAGAAAACATAACAATATTATACCATTATTTTCCTATTATAGCATTATTTCCCCTGCCAGAAAACATAAATTTGCAGAAAAAATGCCCATGCCAGAACCAGACAGCCCCGACATGGACATTTCACATCTTACATCTTATATCTTATATGTTGCCTTTATCCATTAGCGATACAAATCAGCAAGCATTAGCCGATAACAGCCAGAACCTCGCCAGCCTGTACAGCCTGACCTGCTGCAACATTGATAGCCTTTACGGAACCATCAACAGGAGCAACGATCTCGTTCTGCATCTTCATAGCCTCGAGAATGAGAACTACCTCGCCAGCCTTTACTGCCTGGCCAACGGAAGCAACCAGCTTGATTACCTTGCCTGGCATTGGAGCGTTTACAGCGGACTCGCCAGCTGCAGGAGCTGCTGCCGGGCCAGCTGGTGCTGCAGGAGCTGCTGCTGGTGCAGGAGCCGGAGCTGCAGGAGCAGGTGCAGGAGCTGCAGGAGCCTTTGGAGCTGCAGGAGCTGCGCCAGCTGCCTTTACTTCCTCAACCTCAACCTCATAAGCGGTGCCGTTTACAGTAATGTTGAACTTTTTCATCTAATATACCTCCACAAACTTTCAATGATACAACGTATCCTTCATTATCGCTTAATTCAGCTTAATATAACTTCACGCCGCTTGCACAACGCGGCTAAAAAGCCTTATTTATTACAATGGAATATTACCATGCTTCTTGGCAGGCATAGACTCACGCTTGCTTGCACAAGCATTCAGAGCGGTAATAATCAAAGGACGGGTTTCAGCCGGCTCAATAACCATGTCAGCATAACCGCGCTCAGCAGCCTTGTAAGGAGTTGCGAACTCATCTACATAAGCCTGGGTATTCTTTGCCTTCTGCTCCGGCTCGTCACGCTTGAAGATGATGTTAGCAGCACCGGCAGGGCCCATAACTGCAATCTCGGAAGTAGGCCAAGCCATAACCTGGTCAGCACCCAGCTCGCGGCAGCACATAGCAATGTAGGAACCGCCATAAGCCTTGCGGGTAATAACAGTAACCTTTGGCACAGTAGCCTCGGAGTAAGCATACAGCATCTTGGCGCCATGACGGATGATACCGCCATGCTCCTGACCAACGCCTGGCAGGAAGCCCGGAACGTCAACCAGATTTACCAGCGGAATGTTGTAGGCATCGCAGAAGCGGATAAAGCGTGCAGACTTGTCAGATGCATCAATATCCAGGCAGCCGCCCATAACCTTTGGCTGGTTGGCAATGATACCAACAGTGCGGCCATCGAAACGAGCGAAGCAGCAGATAATGTTGGTAGCAAAATGCTGATGAACCTCATAGAACTGGCCGTCATCAACCAGCATCCTGATGATTTCCTTCATGTCATAAGGAGCATTAGGATTATCAGGAATAATGGTGTTCAGGGCCTCATCCATGCGGTCAGGATCATCATTGGTAGCAACGATAGGAGTCTCCTCCATGTTGTTGCTAGGCAGGAAGCTCAAGAGATAACGGATCTGCTGGATGCAGTCGTCCTCATTGGCAGCCACGAAATGAGCCACGCCGGACTTGGTGTTATGAGTCATAGCACCGCCCAGAGCCTCAGCAGTAACCTCCTCATAGGTTACGGACTTGATAACGGCAGGGCCGGTGATGAACATCTGGGAGCTCTTGTCAACCATGTAGATAAAGTCGGTGATAGCAGGGGAATACACAGCACCGCCGGCGCATGGTCCCATGATTACGGAAATCTGAGGGATAACACCGGAAGCAGCGGTATTGCGATAGAAGATACCTGCATAGCCGGACAGGGCATCTACAGCCTCCTGAATACGGGCACCGCCGGAATCATTGATGCCGACAATAGGAGCACCCATCTTCATAGCCAGATCCTGAACCTTCCAGATCTTCTTGGCATGCATCTCACCCAGGGAACCGCCCTCTACGGTGAAGTCCTGTGCAAAAGCATAAACCAGGCGGCCATCAACAGTACCATAGCCGGTAACAACGCCCTCAGCCGGCAGGTCCTTCTTCTCCTGGCCGAAATTGGTGCAGCGATGCTTTACGAAAGCATCCAGCTCAACGAAAGAGCCTTCATCAAACAGCTTGGCAATACGCTCACGGGCAGTCATCTTGCCCTTCTCATGCTGCTTTGCGATACGCTTCTCGCCGCCGCCCATCTCGATGTGGGCTTTCTTTTCCTTCATAAGTTCAATCTTTTCCTGAACTGTAGCCATTTTTTACCTCCTAAACAGCCCCATAAAACCTTGGCTGGATTCTATTATCTGTCCTCATGCTGGCAGAGCTCCAAGAGCACGCCATAAGTGGACTTCGGATGAACAAAGGCAATATCTGCACCGCCGGCACCCTTGCGAGGCTTGGTGTCAATCATCTTGATGCCCTTCTCCTGCAGGTCAGCAATAGCTGCAGGCAGGTCATCAACCCGGAGAGCGATGTGCTGAATACCGCCACGGCCGCCGTTCTTCTCAATGAACTTGGCGATTGGGCTGTCAGGCTCAGTAGCAGCCAAAAGCTCAATCTCGGAGCCGTTCGGAGTAGGATTGAAGGTAGTAGTAACCTTCTGCTCAGCAACAGTTTCCTGACCGGTGCAAGGAAGACCGATAGCAGTCCAGAAGTTCTGAGTCTCCTCCAAATCGTTTACAGCAACACCAATATGATCTACACCTAAAATCTTGAATGCCATTTAGCATACCCCCTAAATAAAAATTACTCTTTTAACATATCCTGCATGATATTGGCCACCACAGTATAAGGATCGGTCTCCCTTGCCTTAATCTGAGCTACATACTCATCCAGCTTGCCGGTTGCACTCAGCTTGCCGGTAATATACTTGCCAATATTGCTATGAAGAACATCCAGCATCTCGTTCTTGGTACGCTGGGTGCGACGCTGCTGCAAAATGCCCGTCTCACTAATGTACTTGAAATGCTTTTCGATGTTCTCAATGGTTTCAGTGATACCTTCATTCTGGCTGGCAATAACCTTCTGGATAGGAGGCCGCCAAGCCATACCTTCTGCATGCTTCGCCACGTTCAGATGATGGAACTGGTCAGCCAGGGCCTTCTCCGTGGAGGTCTGCTCCTGCTGCATGCCGTGGGCATCCAGGTCAAGCATCATATTCAGCTCACGGACCAGCTTATCAGCACCATCATGGTCAGCCTTGTTGATGGTGAACACATCACCAATCTCCAGAATACCTGCCTTGATAGCCTGAATGTCGTCGCCCATGCCCGGAATCAATACGACCATTGTTGTATCTGCAGCCTTTACTATATCAACCTCAGACTGTCCCACGCCTACGGTCTCTACAAAGATAACATCCTTGCCGAAGGCGTCCATAGCCTTTATGGCATCAGCAGTCTTATGTGACAAGCCACCCAGGCTGCCGCGGGTTCCCATACTACGAATGAAAACACCCTCGTCCATGGTCAAGCCGTTCATGCGAATACGATCACCTAAGATAGCACCACCGGTAAATGGGCTCGTAGGGTCAATAGCAATAATACCAACAGTCTTTCCCTGGGCGCGATAAGCCTTTGCCAGTTTGTCAGTCAGGGTACTCTTGCCGGCGCCCGGAGGACCGGTAATACCCAGGACAAAGGCATGGCCTGTATGAGGATACAGCCGCTTCATAATATCCACAGCCTCATCATACTCGTTTTCGATGGCAGTGATAGCACGGGATAAAGCTAGCCGGTTGCCTTTTAACAGTTCTTCTACAATGTCCATTTTGCACCACCAATAACCTGCACAACGGCATCCTCGGCTGCCGCCCGGAAAGCCCGGGCCGCAGCCTCAAACGCCAAATTATTTATTCAAACCTCTCAAAAAACTTACTTTACGTTAGCCTTGATGAAATCAACAATAGCACTGGTAGGGGTACCAGGAGTGAATACCTCTGCAACGCCTGCTTCCTTCAGAGCCGGAATATCAGTCTCAGGAATAACGCCGCCGCCGATAATCAGCACATCATCCATGCCCTTCTCGCGAACCAGGTTTACAACCTTAGGGAACAGATGCGGATGAGCACCGGAGAGGATAGACATTGCAATAACATTTACGTCCTCCTGCAGGGCTGCCTCAGCAATCTGCTCAGGAGTCTGGCGGAGACCGGTATAAATAACCTCAAAGCCTGCATCACGCAGTGCACGGGCAACAACCTTGGCACCGCGGTCATGACCATCAAGACCTGGCTTTGCTACTAATACTCTAATGCGCTTTTCCATTCTACTTTACCTCCAACAATATTACAGATTTACATGAGCTTCATACTCGCCGAATACTTCACGCATTACGCCGCAGATCTCACCGAGAGTAGCATAGGTGCGTACAGCATTCAGAATGTGCGGCATGAGGTTCTCATTCTCATCCTGGCAAGCAGCCTTCAGGTCAGCCAATGCAGCCTTTACAGCCTCATTGTCACGCTTAGCCTTCATAGCAGCCAGACGCTCGCACTGAGCAACGCCAACGGAAGCATCAACCTTCAGGAGGCCCTTAGGCGGTTCTTCCTCAATCTGGAACTTATTAACACCAACGATGGTCTTTGCACCGGACTCAACATCCATCTGCCACTTGTAAGCAGAATCCTGGATTTCCTTCTGGATGTAGCCCTTCTCGATAGCAGCAACAGCACCGCCGATTTCATCAATCTTGTTGATGTACTCCCAGGCCTCTTTCTCAATCTTGTTGGTGAGGGCCTCTACATAGTAGGAGCCAGCCAGAGGATCGATTACATCAGCCAGGCCGGACTCATAAGCTACGATCTGCTGAGTACGCAGAGCGATCATTACGGACTCCTCAGTTGGCAGAGCCAGTGCCTCATCACGGGAATTGGTGTGGAGGGACTGGGTACCGCCCATAACAGCAGCAGCAGTCTGGAGAGCAACACGGATGATGTTGTTGTTAGGCTGCTGAGCAGTCAGCATGGAGCCTGCAGTCTGGGTGTGAACGCGCAGCATCATGGACTTTGGCTTCTCAGCGTGGAAACGCTCCTTCATAACCTTTGCCCATACGCGGCGGGAAGCACGGAACTTGGCAACCTCCTCCAGAACGTTGTTGTGAGCGTTCCAGAAGAAGGACAGACGGCCGGCAAAATCATCGATGTGCAGGCCGGCCTTGATAGCAGCCTCGCAGTATGCAATACCATCAGCAATGGTAAATGCGATTTCCTGGGAAGCAGTGGAACCAGCCTCACGGATATGGTAGCCGGAGATGGAAATGGTATTCCACTTCGGTACATTCTTGGAGCAATACTCAAAGATGTTGGTAATCAGACGCATGGAAGGACGTGGCGGGAAGATATAAGTACCACGTGCAGCGTACTCCTTCAGAATATCGTTCTGAATAGTACCCTTCAGCTGGTCTGCAGGCACGCCCTGCTTCTCAGCTACTGCAATGTACATAGCCAGCAGTACGGAAGCCGGAGCATTGATGGTCATGGAGGTGGAAACCTTGCCCAGGTCAATCTGGTCAAAGAGGATTTCCATATCAGCCAGGGAGTCGATAGCAACGCCTACCTTGCCAACCTCGCCCTCGGAGATAGGATCATCAGAGTCATAACCAATCTGGGTTGGCAGGTCAAATGCGCAGGAGAGGCCGGTAGCGCCGGACTCAATCAGGTAACGATAACGCTTGTTGGACTCAGCAGCAGTGGAGAAGCCTGCATACATGCGCATGGTCCAGAAACGGCCACGATACATGGTAGGCTGCACGCCGCGGGTATAAGGATACATGCCAGGATAGCCGATTTCATCAGCATAGTCGGTATCCTTGATGTCCAATGGAGTGTACAGACGCTGCTCCGGCAGGTTTGGACGCTCCGGGAAGCGGGAAATTGCCTTTTCTACGCTGGCATTGTACTTATCTAATCCAGCCTGAATTTTCTCATTGCTCATAATTCTAAAAACCCCCTATTACTTCTTCATGGTGCCGGTTGCCTGGAATCTCTCATGCCAGGAGAGTGCCTCCTCAAGGATGTGAGGAGTATGAGCGCTCTTGGTTGCTGCCAGAGCCCTCTCATAATAATCCATCAGCATTGGCTTATAATCAGGATGTGCGCAGTTCTCAATGATAACCTTTGCTCTCTGGCGAGGGGACAGGCCGCGGAGGTCTGCCAGGCCCTGCTCGGTAACAATGATATCCACATCATGCTCGGTGTGGTCAATATGAGAGCACATAGGCACGATGGAGGAAATAGCGCCACCCTTTGCAGTTGAAACTGTAAAGAATACGGTCAGGTATGCGTTGCGGGCGAAGTCGCCGGAACCGCCGATACCATTCATCATCTTGGTACCCATGATATGGGTAGAGTTTACGTTGCCGTAAATATCGCACTCGATGGCGGTATTCATGGCAATAACGCCGATGCGGCGTGCCACCTCAGGGCTGTTGGCAACCTCCTGAGGGCGGAGCACGATGTGCTTCCTGTACTCCTTGATATTGTCATAGAAACGCTTCAGGCCTTCCGGAGACGGGCTGAGGGAAGTACCGGAGGCAAAGTTCAGCTTGCCTGCATCAATCAGGTCGAACATGCCGTCCTGGATAACCTCGGTGTACACGGACAGATCCTTCAGGTCAGACTCAACGAAGCCGCTGATAACAGCGTTAGCCACAGCGCCTACGCCGGACTGGAGAGGCAGCAGGTTCTTCGGCATGCGGCCAGCCTTCACCTCATCATGGAGCAGATGGATGAAGTTCTGGGACATCTTCCTGGAGTTCTCATCAATCTCGCCCAGCGGACGAACCCGGTCAGGAATATCGCAAGGCACGATAAACTTAATCTTGTCCGGAGTGCATGGGATATAAGGAGTACCAATCCTGTCATTCGGCTTTACAACCGGGATTGGCAGGCGGTTTGGCGGATCCAGAGGAACATATACATCGTGCATGCCCTCCAGCTCCAGCGGCTGGCTGGTATTTACCTCAACGATAACCACGTCAGCAGTCTGCACATAAGAAGCAGTATTGCCCATGGAAGTAGTCGGGATAATATTGCCTTCCTCGGTGATAGCGCAAGCCTCAACGATAGCCACATCGATCTTGCCGCCCATGTATCCGTAGCGAGCCAACTGAGCAGACTCGGACAGATGCAAATCGCAGTAGTCAATCTTGCCGCTGTTGATTGCATTTCTCATATCCTTGTTGGTCTGGTATGGCATACGGAACTTGATGCCGTTTGCTCTTGCCAAAGCACCATCTTCCTCATCACCGGTAGAAGCGCCGGTCCAGAGGTTAATCTGGAAATGCTCCTTTTCCATGCGGGCTGCCAATGCCAGAGGCACAGCCTTAGGATAACCGGATGGAGTAAAACCACTGGTACCAACATTCATGCCCGGCTTGATGAAAGCTGCTGCTTCCTCAGCAGTAACAATCTTAGCCTGTAAATCCTTGTTGCGTACGCGATTGAGAATATCAATCATCAATAAATCCTCCCCTGTATATATTACCTAGAATTTTTCTATGAATTCCACCCCGATAACCCTTAGGCAGCTCAGTTCATAACCTAAAGTTATCGTCACTTTATAAAATAGTTATTGTGAAATTCATAGTACATATTTAGCCTTATTAAAAGAATACCACTATAAATAAATTCAGTCAAGTAAAGGTTTTCATCTTGTTTTATCGTTTTTAGAAATAACTTAAACTGTTTTTCACCGTTGGAACAATATACCTTCCATAAATACATTTTAGGGTTTAATAGGTAAAATTTATTTGTCCAACATTTTTTGATAACTAAAAGTAATTACCTCATCTGACCGTCAGAAAAATTCATTTATCATATCCGGCTTCCCCTGAAAAAAAATCCTGCTTTTTTCGCACTTACTTCCAATTTGCCGCGAAAAAATGTACAACAAATCATCAGGGCAGCCTGACCGCGCACCAAGCTAAAAAAATCCCCCCCACCATCCTGACTGAGCAAAAATGAAAACGCAAAAAAGGCTTCTCATCACTGAGAAGCCTCTGCTTTGCAAAATGGTCGGAGCGACAGGATTCGAACCTACGACCCCCTGGTCCCAAGCCAGGT
>JAEDOE010000034.1 GCA_016302095.1 Anaerovibrio sp.
GCCGGAGCTTTTGGCTGGCAGGGCGGATAAGTCCGGCGGGCAGGACAGGCAGCTTTTGAATATTAATTTCCCTCAGCAGCTGGCACCGGATTACAAGTGGGTATGGTGCCGCCAGGGAGTGCGGGACTACTGCAATGCCTATGAGCGCCAGCAGGCGGAGGACGGCCGCATCTTTTATACTGTAGGCGGCACGCCTCTGGTGACCGGCAACAGCCAGGATACGGATGTGGCTGTGACCTGCCGGGGGGATATCGCCATTACCCCTCTGAAGCTGGATAAAACAGACTTTTCGGTACTACAATCCCGTGCCGGTGTATGATATAATATAACGTGGCAATGATATGATAAATTGTTATGATAAATTGTTGGCTGCTTTACGACATAATATATTGATGCGTAATTTTATTTCAAAATTCACTTTATAATTTGCTTGGTTATTTTGAGAGGAGAATGTTATATGAAATCTAAGATTAAGGATATTGCCCTGGCACCTTCCGGCCATGACAAAATCAACTGGGTAAAGAATTTTATGCCGGTTATGAATGCTATTGAAAAGGAATACTCCGTAACAAAGCCATTTGCTGGCAAGCGCATGGTTATGACGATGCACCTTGAGGCAAAGACCGCTTATCTGGCGCTGGTGCTGCAGGCTGCCGGGGCGGAGGTGATAGCTACTGCTTCCAACCCTCTGTCCACCCAGGATGATGTTTGTGCGGCACTGGTAGAGGGTGGCGTTACGGTATTTGCCCATCACGGCTGCACCATGGAGGAATACGATGCCTATATCGACATGGCTTTGGACTGCCAGCCGGACATTATCATGGACGATGGCGGTGATTTGATTTATCGTCTGCACAATGAGCGCCGGGAGCTGCTGCCGAAGATTATCGGCGGCTCTGAGGAGACTACCACAGGCGTTATCCGGGATCGTGCCCTGGAGGCTGCCGGCAAGCTGGAGTTTCCGATGCTGGCTGCCAATGACGCCTACTGCAAGTATCTCTTTGATAACCGCTATGGCACCGGGCAGTCCACCTGGGAGGGCATCATGCGCGCCACCAATCTGGTTATCGCCGGCAAGACCGTGGTTATTGCAGGCTATGGCTGGTGCGGCAAGGGCGGTGCTATGCGGGCCAAGGGGCTGGGTGCCAACGTTATCATCACTGAGGTGGACCCGATTAAGGCTATTGAGGCAGTGTTTGACGGCTTCCGGGTGATGCCGATGGATGAGGCGGCCAAGGTGGGAGATATTTTCCTGACCCTGACCGGTGACAAGGATATTCTCCGCAAGTGGCATTATGAGTCCATGAAGGATGGGGCTGTGCTGGCAAATTCCGGCCATTTTGATTTGGAAATCAACATCCCGGAGCTGGAGGCGGTTTCTGAGAGCCGTACCCAGGTAAAGCCGGGCATCGAGGAATTCAAGTTTGCTGACGGCAAGAAGCTGTATCTGCTGGGTGAGGGGCGTCTGGTAAATCTCGCCTGCGGTGACGGCCATCCGGCTGAGATTATGGATCTGAGCTGGGGCGTGCAGTTCTTCTCCGCCCTGCATATTGTAGAAAATCATGACAAGCTGGAGAACAAGGTCTATGTGCTGCCGGAGGAGGTAAATGCCAAGATTGCCAGGATTAAGCTGGCTGCTATGGGCATTGAGATTGACGAGCTTACCCCTGAGCAGTATGCCTACCTGCATCAGTGCTGATTCAGAGAATTATAATTGTACGGAGTGTTATAGATGAAGATATTGATTAAGGGTGCCAATGTGCTGCAGCCTGATTATTCCACAGGCGTGGCAGATATTGCCATTGCGGATGATGTGATTGCTGCCGTGGGAGAGGTTCCCGGGGATTTTGTGGCAGATTACATTATTGAAGGAAAGGACCACTTTGCGGTGCCGGGGCTGGTAAATGCCCACACTCATGCCTCCATGACACTGCTCCGCAGCTATGCTGACGATATGGAGCTGATGGACTGGCTGAACAACAGGATTTGGCCGGTGGAGGCAAAGATGGTGGAGAATGACATCCGCGTGGGGGCAAAGCTGGCACTGGTGGAGATGGTCAAGGGCGGCACTACTGCCTATGCTGATATGTACGGCCCATGCATGGAGTCTGTGGCAGAGGAAACTATCAGTGCAGGTGTCCGGGGGATTCTCAGCCGCGGCCTGATTGGCTTTGCGCCTACAGCTATGAAAAGCCTGGCAGAAAACGTGGATTTGTACAAGAACTATCATGGTGCCGGTGATGGCCTGATCAGCATTTTGCTGGGTGTCCATGCACCATATACCTGTCCGCCTGATTTTTGCAAGGCGGCAGCGAAGGTTTCGGCAGAGCACGGCATCAATGTGCATATCCACATGTCCGAAACACAGGATGAAATCAGGCAGATTCAGGAACAGTACGGCAAGGGCCCTTTCCAGTATATTGCCGAAACAGGGCTCTTTGACCGTCCGTCCATTGCCGCCCACTGCGTATGGCTGGATGATGCTGATATTGCCATGATGAAGGAAAAGGCGATTACTCCTGTCCACAATCCTGGCAGCAACATGAAGCTTGCCAGCGGCGTGGCTCCTGTGCCGAAGCTTTTGGCAGCAGGGGTGCATGTGGCTCTTGGCACGGATGGTGCTTCCAGCAACAACAACCTGGATATGCTGGAGGAAATCCGCCTGGCAGCCATGCTGCACAAGGTGCATGAGCTGAATCCGTTGGCTGTTCCTGCGGCAGAGGCACTGAGGATGGGCACTGAGTATGGTGCCGAAGCGCTGTGGCTGGAAAAGACTGGCAGGCTGCAGGCTGGCTGGAAGGCGGATATTGTGCTGTACGATATGAATCGGCCGGAGTGGTGCCCACGCCATGATCTTGTTTCCCTGCTGGTTTATTCTGCCAACAGCAGCAGTGCTGATACTGTGCTGTGCAACGGCAAGGTGCTCATGGAAAAGGGCGAGCTGAAAACCCTGGATGAGGAAAAAATCCTGCACGAAGCAAATGCCTGTGCAATGGATTTGGTCAATAGGGGTTAATTTTTAGTATATATTAATGTAGATATATTAATGTAGCAGAGGTTAAGCGTGGCAAAGGCGAAGAATAATTTTTATGCAGTGCTGGCTGGCAGGCAGCCGGGGATTTATAAGACCTGGGCGGAGTGCCAGCGGCAGGTTATCGGCTTCAAGGGGGCGAAGTTCAAGGGCTTCGTCACCCTTGAGGAAGCGGAGGCCTTTATGGGCAGCCGGAATGGCATCGGTGCTGCCAGAAAGGGCAAGAGGCAGGGAAGCGGTGATTTTTCCCGGGGCACGGTTATTTTTGTGGATGGCTCCTACATGAAGGGGCGGTACAGCTGGGGCTTTGCTGCCTATGAGGAGGGCGAGCTGGTCTTTACCGCAAATGGTGCCGGTACCTCCAAGGATGCGGCGAAGCTGCATAACGTGGCAGGGGAGATGGATGCCGCCCGGGAGGCAGTCCGATGGGCTGAGGCTCAGGGGCTTGAAGATACAGGCGTGACTATCTGCCATGACTACGAGGGGATAGCTGCCTGGCCTCTGGGGCACTGGCAGGCAAAGCTGCCCCAGACTCAGGAATATGCGGCTTTTATGCAGCCGCGGCTTGGCTGGGTACGCTTTCAGAAGGTAGCCGGTCACACCGGCGTTGAGGGTAACGAGCTGGCTGACAGGCTTGCCAAGGAGGCGCTTTTATGAGATCTTTCGGCGTTATTGGTTCTGCTGTTTTACGGATTGCTTTTTGTGCCGTCTGCTGTGTCGCCCTGCTGACGGGCAATGTGGCCGCAGCCAGTGCCCGTTCCCTGGATGCGGCAGGTCAGGCACGGATGGCATATATCTGCGCCCTGGCGGATATGGCGGTCTATGATAGCGACCTGAATGAAGCCGTGCGGCAGGAAATGGGCAAGCTGGGCTGGCAGTTCAAGGATTACAGAAACGCTGACAAGAGAGCCCATACTACCTTCTACACGCTGGAGAATACTGCTGCGGATGAAAACTGCCGTGAAACCCTGGTGGTGATTCCGGGGACGGAAAAGCTGAAGGATGTGGAGGTTGATCTGCGCTTTAGCAAGGTGCTTTTTGGCGGCAGGACGCCTCAGGACTTTCGTGAGTTTGCAGCAACGGAAAAGGTGGATGCAAGTCAGCCCATGGTGCATCAGGGCTTTAACGATTATACCATGACGGCGTTTTTTACCCCGGATGGGGAAGGCGTCATGGGGGCTGACAGGCTGAAAGGCTTTTTGGACGAGGAGGGAGAGCACCTCTACCTGACCGGACACAGCCTGGGGGGCGCCGTGGCAACCCTGCTGGCGGCACGGCTGATTTCCATGGGGGTGGAGCCGGACCGGCTCAGCGTTTTTACCTTTGGCGCCCCTACGGTGGGCAATACGGCATTTGCGGAGGAGCAGGGCTATCGCATTGATTTGAGCCGCTATACTATGGGCGGCGATGTGGTGAAGAATGCCTTGCAGGCACTGAAGGCAGGCTATGTGCATTTTGGTACCGAGTACAGGTGGCAGAAGAATGAAAACTCCTATATGCACAATCATGCTATTGCCGGTTATCTGGATGCGGCAATCCGCAATTATTATGATGAGGTGCTGCAGGGGAATTTGAGCCTTGCCAGCCTGGCTGCCGGAAAGCCGGAGCTTTTGGCTGAAGCTGATTCAGCAGCGGGGGAGGCAAAGGCCAGGCTGCCCTGGAGCCGCAGCCTTGATGAAGGCAGGGTGTATATTGCCCCTGTTGCCATTGATGTGCCGGAGAATATTGCCAATGACAGCGCCTATATGAAGGTGGTGGCAGGTGATGTTCTCATGAGCCAGTTCAGCCGCATCCGGGTGGATGAATCCTTTGCCATGCCGGATGCAGCGGAGGAGACGCTTTTTGCTGCCTGCCAGCGTGCAGAAGAAAATGGCTGTGACAGGGTTGCCATGGTGAGCATCACAGGCAGGGCGGACAAGGAAAATCCCAAGCTGTACAGGCTGATGACTTCGGTGGCTGTTTACAGCACGGCCGGGGAGCAGCTTATGAGCACGCTGACTTCCACCACAACCAAGGAAATCACGCCCATTGAGGCGGTCATGTACGATATGACCAGGGCGGCAGATGATATCAAGGCGGCTCAGAAGCAAGGGGTTCTTCCGGAGTAGCCCCATGAAAAAATATTGATTGAACAATAGCAACATATATATTGCTGCCCGGGAGCAGTCCCGGGTAGTTTTTTTGCGTGAAAATAGCTAGCTCCATTTTCCTTCAACCTTGAAAAGGTTTTCATGCTTGGAAAACATCCCGTGAAAAAATACAGTATAATAATAAATGTAAGGTGAAGGGAACGAAAAACAGCCGGGAGGCTGGTAAAAGAGTTCGGCTGCTTCATCAGTAATTATCAGTGTTAATACATTAAAAGAGTTTTATAGGGGGTAAAACAACATGGCAACATTTACGAAGTTCCCGGAGGACTTCATCTTCGGTGGAGCCACTGCTGCTTATCAGGTAGAAGGTGCTACCAGGGAGGACGGCAGAGGCCCATGCGCCTGGGATGATTACATGAACCGCCCAGGCAGCCGCTTCACGGCAGATCCTGCCAGTGATTTTTATCATAAGTACAAGGAGGATTTGCAGCTGTCCCATGATTTCGGGGTAAACGGCATCCGCATTTCCATCTCCTGGACCCGCATCCTGCCGGAGGGCAAGGGTGCCATCAATCAGGCCGGTATCGACTACTACAATGACCTGATTAACGAGTGCATCAGGCAGGGGGTTGAGCCTTTCGTAACCCTGCATCACTTCGATACGCCGTTGCCGTTCTTCAACAACGGCCATTGGCTGAACCGTGACCTGATTGATTACTTTGTGGATTATGCGAAAATCTGCTTCGAGAATTTCGGTGACAGGGTAAAGAAGTGGGCAACCTTCAACGAGCCTTGGTCCATTCCGCAGAACGGCTACATTGCAGGCAACTTCCCACCTCACAAGCAGTTCGATATGCCGTCCGCCATCCAGATGATGCACATCATGATGGTGGCACACGCCAAGGCCGTAAATCTCTACAAGTCCATGAACCTGCCGGGGCAGATCGGCATTGTCCACACCCTGGAGGGCAAGGTGGCCATGACCGACAAGCCGGAGGATATTCATGCCAGGGATCTGGATGACGCTATGGCCAACCGCTTTATGCTGGATGCCTGCTTCCACGGCGGCTATGATGATGAGACTATGGCTCTCATCAATGAGATTCTTGAGAAGAACGGCGGCAAGCTGGTAACCTATCCTGAGGATTTTGAGGAATTTAAGAAGGCTGCGGAGCAGATTGACTTCCTGGGCATGAATTATTATTCCAGCCACTTCCTGCAGGCCCATGACGGTGAGAGCATGATTTACAACAACTCCACCGGTGAGAAGGGTACCTCGGTATTTGCCCTGAAGGGCGTAGGCGCAAGGGTTTGCAACCCGGAGGTGCCGACTACTGATTGGGACTGGCCGATTTATCCTGTGGGCATGTACAACCAGCTGAAGCGCATTGCCAGGGATTATCCGAACTACAAGACCATCTACATTTCCGAAAACGGCATGGGCTACAAGGATGATTTCATCGATGGCAAGATTGATGATACACCGCGCATCGAGTATGTAACCCAGCATCTGGAATACATCCTGAAGGCTGTTGCCGAGGGTGTCAATGTAAAGGGCTACTACATCTGGTCCCTGATGGATGTGCTTTCCTGGTCCAACGGCTACAACAAGCGTTACGGCCTGTTCTACGTTGACTACAACGACCAGAAGCGTTATCCGAAAAAGAGTGCCTACTGGTACAAGCTCATGACCGAGCGGAAGGAGATTGTGCCGATTGAGGATGTGGAATACTGATAAAAGAAGAATTTATACAATACGATTATCTATATAATAATTATCTAAGCATGTAAAAAATTAGATTTATGAAAGAAGGAAGCGAAAATCATGGAAACAATTATTGCAGCGGTTGATAAAATGAAGCCTTTCTTTGAAAAGGTTTCCAACAACCCTTACCTCAGAGCAATCCGCGACGGCTTCGTAAGCTGCCTGCCGGTAATCCTGTTCTCCTCACTGTTCATCCTGGTGGCATGTATCCCGGAAATCTGGGACTTCAAGTGGGATGACTACATCAGCGGCCTTTTGTGGCAGGCTTATGGCTACTCCATGGGTATCCTGTCCGTCCTGATGGTGGCAACCATCGCCAAGAGCCTGACTGACAACTTCAACCACAAGCTGCCAAAGCTCCGTCAGATTAACCCTGTATCTGTAATGATCGTGTCCATCATCTGTTTCCTGCTTCTCTCCATCGAGGGCGTGGACAAGGGCATCGCTACTGAGTTCATGGGCACCAAGGGCCTGCTTTCCGCCTTCGTGGTAGCATTCACCGTGCCAAACATCTACAAGTTCTTCGTAGGCCGCGGCGTTACCATCAAGCTGCCTGAGGAAGTTCCTCACTACATCGCACAGACCTATGCTGACCTGATTCCGCTGGCTGTGTCCATCACTTTCTTCTGGGTATTCAGCTTCGTATTCAAGGATATCACCGGCATGCTGTTCGGCAACTGGATTCTTGAGCTGTTCAAGCCGTTGTTCCAGGCTGCTGACGGCTACATCGGTATCGCCCTCATCTATGGCGCAATGGCAATGTTCTGGTTCGTAGGTATTCATGGTCCTTCCATCGTAGAGCCTGCTGTAACCGCTATCTATATCGCTAACATCGAGCTGAACCTGCAGGTTGTACAGGCAGGCGGCCATGCAACTGCAATCCTGACTCACCCTACTTCTTACTTCGTAGCTACCCTGGGCGGTACTGGTGCTACCCTCATGTTCTGCGCAATGTGCGCCTTCATCGCCAAGTCCAAGCAGCTCCGTACTGTAGGACGCAGCTCCATCATTCCTGTACTGTTCGCAGTAAATGAGCCTATCATCTTCGGTGCTCCTATCGTATTGAACCCTGTACTGTTCGTACCTTTCATCCTGGCTCCTATCGCCAACGTATGGCTGTTCAAGTTCTTCGTAGATGTGCTGGGCATGAACGCCTTCTCCTACATCCTGCCTTGGACCACTCCTGGTACTATCGGCTTGATTGTTTCCACCGGCTTTGCAAAGCTGTCCTTTATCCTGGCTCCATTGCTGCTGGTTGTTGATACCATTATCTACTATCCGTTCTTCCGTGCTTATGACAAGCAGCTGGTAGAGCGTGAGGCCCTGGTTGCTGCCGGTATGGCTGATGATGAGGGCGATGCTATCGAGGCTCCTGCTGCCAAGACCGTGGCAAAGGTGGAGCCAAAGGTTGAGGCAAAGCCTGCTGAGGCTGCTGTGCCAAAGACTGAGAAGAAGGTCCTGGTTCTCTGTGCCTCCGGCGCTACCAGCTCCATGCTGGCCAAGGCCATCGTCAAGGGCGCCAAGGCTGCCAATGCTCCTGTTGACTCCATCGCTATGGCGTATGGCCAGCACAAGGACTGCATTACCGACTATGACCTGATTGTACTTGCTCCGCAGATGGCTTCCATGTTTGATGAGCTGAAGCATGACTGCGATGAGAAGGGCGTGCCTGCTGCTACCTGCTCCGGCAAGGAATATGTAGGCCTGACCCGTGACCCTGCCGGTGCCCTGAAGTTCGCACTGGAGCATATTAAATAAGTTTTCCCTGTCCGGTGCAGTTCAGGTTCTGGCTGCACCGTCCTCCCGAGGGCCACGAAATGAGATAAAGTTCATATCTTGCTTCGTGGCTCTCATTATATATGATGTTTTATAAAGAGTAGGGGGCTAATGTGATGATTGAGATTATGAATACCTTAAAGGCTGGTTTTGTAAAATACTTTGGTGAGCAGAAGACTACGGCATTTTTTTCACCGGGGCGGGTAAACCTGATTGGTGAGCATACTGACTACAATGGCGGCCATGTCTTCCCATGTGCTATTTCCCTGGGCACCTATGCCCTGGTGGCACCTCGCCAGGACATG
>JAEDOE010000035.1 GCA_016302095.1 Anaerovibrio sp.
GAAAGGAGTGCTTTATGAAGCTGAAGGGAATGCAGCTGACGGATTGGCTGATTATCATTCTGATGACGGCGATTATTGCTTTGGATATGGACTTTGGCAATTTGCAGACGATAGATTATGTGTGCCTGGCGGCCTATGGCTTCTGGCTGGTGGCGCTGGTGGTGCGTCTGTATATCGTCAACCGGGAAAAGCAATAGAGCTGAAAGCCTAGCAGTATCAGGGAAATAATTGAGTTTTGATATGAGTTTTTACAGGGAGGCAGACGATGAAACGAGTTAGTAGCCGTATGAGCAGCTTTATCTGCTGCCTGCTGCTGGCATGTACGCTGTTTTTGACAGGCTGCGGCGGTCAGGGGACTAGTGGTTCTGCTGGCGGTTCAGGTGCAGGTCAGGAGGCGAAAGCGGCAGAGGCAAAGGCAGCTGGCAGCAGCTTGACAGTCAAGGTGCTGGATGTGGGGCAGGGAGATGCTATCCTCATTCAGACGGGCAGCCAGACTATATTGGTAGATACCGGTGATGACAAATATTATGAAGATGGCAAAAAGGGCAAGGTCAACAACCAGCTTTTTGATGAGCTGAAAAAGGCCAATGTCACCGCCATTGATAAGCTGGTGCTGACACATGCCCACGCTGACCATATCGGTAAGGCGGCACAGGTAATTGAAAAATACGGGGTGAAGGAACTGGTGTATAACGGTATTCCTTCTACCAATAAATACTTTGTCAATGCCCTGAAGGCTGCCAAGGCCCAGGGCACGAAGCAGGTAAAGGTCAAGGCTGGCGATGTGCTGGATTTTGGCAGTGGTGTGACCTATGAGGTATTCAGCCCGACAGCTCAGCAGATAAAGGATGATACGGCTGCCATCAAGGCCGGGGAAAAGCCGGACATCAACGATCAGTCCGTGGTGGGCAGGCTCAGCTTTGGCAGCTTTGCCATGCTGCTGACAGGGGATGCAGAGTCCCCTGTGGAAAAGCAGATGGCAGCCTCCTATGGCAGCAAGCTCCAGTGCCAGATTTTGAAGTCAGGCCACCATGGCAGCAAGAGTTCTTCCTCCAAGGAGCTGTTGCAGGCTGTGAAGCCGGAGGCGGTGGTGATTTCTGCCGGGGCAAACAATCAGTATGGTCATCCTCATGATGTGACGCTTAACAAGTACAAAAAGCAGGGCATCAAGCAGATTTATCGCACAGACCAGAACGGTACGGTGACCATTGCCAGCAATGGCAAGGGCTACAGCGTTTCCTGCGGCAAGTAATGTTCGATGCGGCAGATGATGTTTTTTGTGCAAAGCATGATGTTTTTTTGTGCAGAGCATGATGTTCTTTGTGCAGAGCATGAGGCTTTCTGCATCAGGTGATGTGAGGTGGCATGTGGATGATTGCAGGTTATATTGACAGAATAGAGGAAGATGTGGCAGTAATTCTCCTGAATGATGGGGATTACCAGCTGAATTTCCCAGCGGAGCTTTTGCCGGAGGATATGGGCGAGGGGGATTATATCAACCTGAGCCTTAGCCAGGATGAGGAAAAGAAGCAGGCTGTGCTGGCAGAGGCATTGTCCTTGATGGATGATTGAGACACATAAATAGTAATTTAGAGAACAATTTAAGGAGATGTAGTGCATTTGAGTTTTTTTAGGAACAGGCTATGGAAGGTGCTGGTGGTGCTGGCAGCTTTTGCAGGACTTCTGGGGCTGGCAGGGAATGCCGGCAGGGCGGAAGCTGCGGCTTCTCATGAGCTTAATTATTTTAAATATGAAACCTTCACCCACGAGGGAAGAAACTGGTTGCGGCTGGAGCTGGGCATCAAGGGCGGCAGCACGGAGTACAGTACCAATGTGAGGGAGCTGACGCCAAAGCAGCTGCATGTGATACTGTCAGATACTGCCAGGGGCAAGGTCAAATCTGATATTTCCCTGGACAGAAAAATTGCCAAGTACCTGACCTTGCGGGAGAACGGGGACAATGCGCTGGATGTGATGGTTTCCCTGAACAAGCCGGTGGCAGACCAGGCATATAAGATTTATTTTGCCGAGCCGGAGAGGCATGGCAAGAAGCCATACCGCATGGTGATTGAGATTGCTGAGAATAAGCTGGACAGCGAGTACGAAGCGGAAAAGCCGAAGACCCCTGACAGCTTTGAAAACCTGTCAGGCCACAGGATTGTGCTGGACCCGGGGCATGGGGGCAGTGACAGCGGTGCCAGGGGGCATAATGGGCTGATGGAAAAGACGGCTACCCTGGCAATTTCTCAGAAAGTAGCGGCTATCCTGAGGAGCTCTGGAGCCGTGGTTACCATGACCAGGGACAGCGATGTGGATGTGTACGGCCCTATGGCCAGCGACCACGATGAGCTTCAGGCACGGGTAGACGTAGGCAACGCTTCTGCCGGCAACGAGATTTTTGTCAGCATTCACTGTGATGCCTTTACTTCGCCAGCTGCCCATGGCACCAGCACCTTTTATTATCAGTCCAGCTATCGGGGCAAGCTGCTGGCGGAGGCAATCCATCAGGCGATTGTGGAGGAAACCGGGCTGGCAAGCCGTGGCGCCAAGACTGCCAGGTTTTATGTAATTAAGAATTCAGCTATGCCGGCAACCTTGATAGAAACGGCGTTTATCAGCAATTATCAGGAGGAGGCCCTGCTGGGGGACCCTGATTTTCAGTACAAGATTGCCGTGGCAATCTGCCGTGGCATCAGCCGGTACTTTAACATGAGGTAAGAGATAGGAGCAGAGAGTGGATATGAGACTTAGAAATATTTTGGCTATAGTGCTGACAGTGCTGTGCGTGGCAATGCTGGCAGGCTGTGACGAGCAGAGCAAGGCCGGTAGCGGCAGCAGCAGCGCAGCAGTGGCTTCCGGAAGTTCCAGTTCATCAGCCAGCTCCGGTGCAGCCGGACAGAAAGCGGCTACCATGGATATCAGCGTTTATTATCCTGATGTGAACGCTACCGGGCTGGTGGCAGTGACCAAGACAGTCAAGGCGCAGGAGGCTGACAAGTACCAGGCAGCTGTGGAGGCTTTGCTGGCAGGCACCGATGACAAGAAGCTGACGGCGGTTTTCCCGAAAAAGGCAAAGCTGCGGAAGGTATCTGTCAGCGGCGGCGTGGCAAAGGTGGATTTTGACAAAAACCTCATCTCCGGCTTTGTAGGCGGTTCTACAGGTGAGGAAATGCTGGTGGGCTCCTTGGTGAATACCCTGACGGAGTTCCCGGAAATCAAGAAGGTGCAGATTCTGGTGGAGGGCAAGGAAATTGACTCCCTGTCCGGGCATCTTGACCTGAGCAAGCCGGTGGAACGAATGAGCGAGCTGATTAAGAAATAAGCTGTGCAGGGAAGAAAGACGATGGACAATAGATAATAGCATTTGTGGGTGCAGCGTTGCCGCAGGAGAGCTTGGCTTTCCTGCGGTATTTTTTTAGGTACCAAAATACTATTTTTGGTCAAATTATTTACATTATTACTTGTAATTGTTATTATAGAAATGCGTATAATAAATAGTAGTGCTTGATATTGATTGCTCGGGAACTATTGGATAATATGCCATTATGAAATGTGTGAGGAGGTGGTTCCCATGCGCAAGCTGGGACAGGACGCTCTTGCCATCAAGAGGGCGGAGCAGTCTTTTGACAGAAAGAGGAGAACGGTGGGGCTTTTTGGTGCGCCGCTTTTGGCATTGCTGATTTTTATGACGCCTATTGACGCCCTGACATTGGAAGCGCACAAGCTGCTGTCAATTATGGTGCTGGTGGCACTGTGGTGGATCACGGAGCCGGTGCCTATCCCGGTAACATCCCTTTTGGGACCGACATTGGCGGTCATGACAGGTGTAGTAAAGGCGGATGCCGCCTTTGCCGCCTTTGCCAATCCCATGATCTTCCTCTTTATGGGTGGCTTTATTCTTGCCAAGGCCATGATGCTCCACGGCCTTGATAAGCGTTTTTCCTACTGGATTTTGTCCAGGAAGTGGGTGGGCTCCAATCCAAGGAGGATTTTTCTTGCCATCGGCATGGCGGCAGCCCTCTGCTCCGGCTGGGTGAGCAACACGGCAACGGCTGCCATGATGCTGCCTATCTGCCTGGGGCTGCTGTCCGCCATCAAGGATATGCTGGCTGCTAATGGCAAGGAGATTGACCTGTCGGAGTACAAATATGCCACGGGGCTTATGCTGATGACGGCGTATAGTGCATCTATCGGCGGTGTCCTTACACCTATCGGCACGCCACCAAACCTGATTATGCTGGGCTTTCTTGACCAGATGGTGGATGTGCATATTTCCTTCTTTCAGTGGATGGAATGGGGCTTTATTGCCATGGTGGTGTATTTTTCCATTGCCTATGTGGTGCTGACCAGGCTGTTTCCTGCGGATGTGGAGCGCATCGAGGGGGCAGAGGAATTTATTGCTGGCAGGATTGCAGAGCTGGGCAGCTGGACCAGGGCTCAGAAGAATACCCTGATTTGCTTTGCGGTGGCAGTTGTCCTTTGGGTGATGCCGGGCTTTCTCAGCATGGCGCTGACGCCGGGGGACCCTGTGCTGAAAATGTATAACAGACTGTTCCCGGAGGCGATTGCCGCCATGGGCGGTGCCTTGTTGCTGTTCTTGATGCCGATTAATTTTTCCGAGCGGCGTTTTACTATCCGCTGGGAGGAGGCAAAGGAAGGCATTGAGTGGGGAACCTTGATTTTGTTCGGTGGCGGTCTGGCTATGGGCTCCATGATGTACAAGACAGGGTTGTCTGCCTGGATTGGTGATTTAATCGTGGGCAGCATGGGAGGCAGCGTGTCCCAGGTGACGATTGTGGCTGTGTTCTCCGTAATGGCACTGCTGCTTTCCGAGCTGACTTCTCATACGGCGGCAACCAATATGATTGGGCCACTGGCCATTACAGTGGCTGTGTCGGCAGGACTCAGTCCGATTCCTGTGGCAGTGGGCATAGCCCTGTCAGCCTCTCTGGGCTTTATGCTGCCGGTTTCCACGCCGCCTAATGCCATTGTGTATGCAACAGGCTACATTCCTATTACAAAGATGCTCAGTACCGGCGTGTATATTGATATTATCGGTATCGGCTGCGTGACTATTCCGCTGTCTATTTATTTCGTGACATGGGTGCTGGGGTGAATCAGCTGCCGCAATAGCAGCAGGATGGATTGCCACAATGATTGTTGCGGGAAAGGATGATGTAAATGCGTAGGGAAATAAGAAGAATTTTTGCCATGCTATTGCTGCTGGCAGGTTTGTGTGCCCATACTGCTTTTGCGGAGTATGCGGGGGACAGGCAGGTACAGGAGTTCATTCCCTGCATCACAGGTATCTGGGTGGATGAGGCAGGCCATCGCCAGATGCATATTTTTGGTGGCCAGGATGGCATCAATAGCTTCAGGATTATGGGGATTCGGGACTGGGAGGGAAATGCTGCTGATGGCTCTGCCGTGCTAACGGTAATGGAAAAGCGCGGTTCCCGGGAGATGACTGTGGAGTATCACAGGGACGGGGCGGATAGCTGGCTGCTTTTGGATGGCAGGCTGAAGGTGGTGCCGGAGCAGGCGGAAAAGGTGCACGCCGAGTCTGTCGGAGGCGTGTCCCTGGATATGCCAATGATGCAGCTTTTGTACCTCTACGGGCCTCCGGCGGAGTATCTGGAGGAAGCTGCCACCAAGGAATTGTGCGGTGTAGAAAGCTATGCCTGGTATTATCGGAACGAGGGCTGGCTGGTGACCTTTGACAGGTCCTCCAGCACCGTGGACAGGATTTTCCTGTTTCCGGGCAGCAGCAAATTTCTTGATCGGGCGGTACTGAATTGTGATTCGCCTTTGGAACGTTTTGAGGGCTTGTACGGTCTGGGCAGGTGCCCAAAAGCTGGTGACAGCTTCCATCTTGGGCAGCAGGAATACCTGAGTTTTGCGGGATATCCGGCTTATATCTGCCTGAGTATTTATAACGGGCAGTAAGGCGGTTTTCTGCCTTTTAGTTTTGTGCTTTTTGCCTTTTACATTTGCGGTTGTTTGTGATATACTATCTCTGCTTTTTGTGTAGAGATATTTTGAGGAGGCAAAAAAGTGGATCTAAGTATAGTTGAGTTGTTGAAAACAGTAATCCTGGGCGTGGTAGAGGGGCTGACGGAGTGGCTTCCTATCAGCAGCACGGGACACATGATTTTGGTGGATGAGTTTATCAAGCTGGATGTTTCCAAGGCTTTTATGGATATGTTCCTGGTTGTCATCCAGCTGGGGGCAATCCTTGCAGTAGTGGTGCTGAATTTTGAGAAGCTGAATCCTTTCTCCAGCTGGAAAACACGCCGGGAAAAGCAGGAGACTTTCCAGCTCTGGTACAAGGTCATCCTTGCCTGCGTACCGGCTGCCGTTATCGGCCTGGCATTCAATGATTACATGGAGGAGCATTTTATGACGGCTCCTGTGGTGGCTGCCACCCTGATTTTTTATGGCGTAATGTTTATTTTGGTGGAAAACTACAATAAGCACCGCCGTCCTAGTGTCAGTGACCTGAGCAAGCTGAGCTACAAGACCGCGTTTATCATCGGCATGTTCCAGGTGCTGTCCCTGGTGCCGGGTACATCCCGTTCCGGTTCCACTATTCTGGGCGGTATCCTCTTTGGTACATCCCGTTATGTGGCAGCGGAGTTTACCTTCTTCCTGGCGATACCTGTTATGTTCGGTGCCAGCCTGCTGAAGCTGGTGAAGTTCGGCTTCCACTATACTGGGGCTGAGATTTTCATTCTGGTGGTGGGCATGGCTACTGCCTTTGTGGTTTCCATCCTGTCCATCAAGTTTCTGCTGCAGTATATCAAGAACAATGACTTCAAGGCATTCGGCTACTATCGCATCGTGCTGGGCCTGATTGTGATTGCTTATCTGTTTTTGGTGGGGGATCCTACCTTGCAGTGATTTTGCGGTAATCTTGCAGTAATTTTTGGCACCTGTTTTGGTGAATGAATTGCGTAAATGATTCATTTGCCGGGGCAGGTGCTTTTTCTTGCTGTGATTTGTGGTATAATGATAAAGTAATGTTTTGTCTGAATGGAGGAAATGTGTATGAGAAGATTTTTGTGCGGGGTGCGGTTCTGGCTGGCAGTGTTTTTTGCCTGCGTTATGGTGGCAGGCAATGCAGGTGCGGCAGGAGCAGCGGAGATAGCAGAAAATCAGGCTGGGGCAACTGCGGCGGCTTTGGATGCAGTGCCGGTTTATAAGATATATGTGCATAAGGTTTCCCATACGCTGGAGCTTTACCGGGATGGGGAGGTATATAAGAGCTATGGCTGTGCCACTGGCATGAACACAGGTGACAAGCAGCGTCCCGGCGACCACAGGACGCCTTTTAGCTGGGGATATATCATGGCTTCTATTCCGGGAGCAGAGCCTTGGACTCCTAGCGAGTATGTGCCTTTTGTGGTAGATGAGGTGGTTTATGCCGGGCACTGGACTCATGATTTCGGCGATGGCAAGGGGGAGATTGCCGGTGCATACGGTCCTTGGTTTATTTCCCTGAATACCGGCTGGGATGGCATAGGCATTCATGGCACCCATGATGAAAACAGCATCGGCACCAATGCATCCGAGGGCTGTATCAGGCTGCGCAATGCTGATGTGCAGGAATTGAAGGATATTATCTGCCAGGTCAATGGCGGCATCGGGGTGCAGGTCGTGATTAGCGAGGATTGACCTTTGGTAAAGCAATCTGCCTGATGGAACAGGATTGGGATATTGATATAAACATAGGTATAGATGTAGATTTAGATGCTTTAGATAGATGAGAGGGGATTTTTTATGCGGTTTGTTTCATGGAATGTTAATGGCCTGCGAGCCTGCCTGACGAAAGGCTTTATGGAGTCCTTTCGGGAGATGGATGCGGATATTATGTGCCTGCAGGAAACCAAGATGCAGCCTGAGCAGGCCATTCTGGAGCTGCCGGGCTACAGGCAGTATTGGAACAGTGCGGAGAAGAAAGGCTACTCAGGTACGGCAGTGTTCAGCCGGGTAGAGCCTCTGAATGTGACCTATGGGCTGGGGATTGAGGAGCATGACCATGAGGGACGGGTGATTACCCTGGAGCTGCCGGAGTATTATCTGGTGACTGTATATACGCCAAACTCCCAGAAGGAGCTGGCACGGCTGGATTACCGCATGACCTGGGAGGAAGCCTTCAAGGAGTATGTGCTGGGGCTGGATGCCCAAAAGCCGGTGATTATCTGCGGCGATTTGAATGTGGCTCACAAGGAAATTGACCTGAAAAATCCGAAGACCAACCGCAAAAATGCCGGTTTTACCGACCAGGAGCGGCAGAAGTTTACGGAGCTGCTGGCAGCCGGGTTTACAGATACCTTCCGCCATGTTTATCCTGATGTGACCGGGGCCTATACCTGGTGGTCATATCTCCGAAAGGCCCGTGCCACCAACGCAGGATGGCGTATTGACTATTTTGTGATTTCCAATCGCCTGACGCCGAATATTGAATCGGCTACCATCTATAATGAGATTTTTGGCAGTGACCATTGCCCGGTGGGCTTGGAATTAAACTAGCTCCAATTTCATTATGCAAATAATAGTTATTTTTCTTGAAAATAATCTGTCTATGTGATAGAATAATCAGCAGTTTAATAAGTGAATGCGACGATGAAGAAAGTAACCATAGGTGAATACTCCTAGCGAGCAGGGGAGGGTGGGAGCCCTGCAGCAGTAGCCGGTGGCGAAAATCACTTCTGAGCAGCAGGTCGAGGCGGTTTTATGTGATGCGATGCCGGTTCCGTGCAGGACATAGGGCGTTGCCATGAGATTGCGTTAGGCTGAGCCGGGTTCTCCCGTTACAGGGATAGTGTATGCTGGTACATGAAATAGGTGGTTGCAAGAACCATGTTTATGGCTGTTTTTAGTCTTTTAGCTCTTGTCCTATTTTGGGACAGGAGCTTTTTAT